>NZ_QRHU01000015.1:0-63818 GCF_003470945.1 Collinsella sp. AM23-17
ATGTCCGACCCGGACGCCTACGTACAGTACGACTGGTCGCTCTACGGCACCGTCATCAACTGCGGCGCCTACACGGCCGTGGATAGGGCGGAGACCCCCGAGGGCCGCGTTGTCGCCTGGAAGGCCAACGCGACCGGCCCCGCCCTTCTCGCCCGCACCTGCGCCGGGCACGGCATCACGCTCGTCCACGTGTCCTCCGACTACGTCTTCGACGGCACCGCCGAGGTCCACACGGAGGACGAGCCCCTCAGCCCGCTGTCCGTCTACGGCCAGACCAAGGCCGCCGGCGACATCGCCGTGGCGGGGTGCCCGCGCCACTACATCATGCGCTCCAGCTGGGTCATCGGCGAGGGCCGCAACTTCGTCAAGACGATGAAGGCGCTCTCCGACCGCGTCGCCGACCCCGAGGACGGGCTCACGCAGGTCACGGTCGTGGACGACCAGCTGGGCCGCCTGACCTTCACGCGCGACATGGCCGAGGCCATCTTCCACGTGCTGGGGACGCACGCCCCCTACGGCACCTACGACTGCACCGGCTCGGGCGCCGTCAAGTCCTGGGCCGATATCGCCCGCGCCGTCTTCGAGGCCGCCAACGGCAACGGGGACAGGGTCGTGCCGGTATCGACCGCCGACTACTACGCGAGCGCCGAGGGCCCCGTCGCCCCGCGCCCGGTCCACTCCGCGCTCGACCTGTCCAAGCTCGAGGCTGCCGGCTTCCACATGCCCGACTGGGAGGAAGAGCTGGGGGAGTACATCAAGACGCTCTAGCCGCTATTAACTTTTCGAGAGTAAAAGCCGCCGTTCTTTAACGGCGGCTTTTCTTGTTGGTGGCTATCTGCGCAGTGGTGCCAATAGTATTTTGCGGAAGATCTACCTCTCGCTTGGCATGGAAGTAGGGTGGCCGGGCTGGTCGTCGTAGGCGTATTTGCTGTACACGTTGACCTCCCACTGCTTTTTTTCGACCTTTGCTACAGAATCAAGGATGAAGCCGGTCGCAAGGCTCAGGCCGCACAGGAACATAAACGAGGCGGCGAGCACAGCGGTGGGGAAGCGCGGGACGAGGCCGGTCTGGAAATATTCGACAACGATGGGCATGCCCAGGGCGAGGCCGAATACCGCGAACAGAAGCGCAACGAGGCTGAAGAACTTCAGCGGGCGGTAGTCCTTGAACAGCGTGCCGATCATCGCAACGACTTTAATGCCGTCGCTCACGGTGTTGAGTTTGGACTCGGAACCCTCGGGACGGTCGCGGTACTCGATGGGCACATCTTTGATGCGCCAGCGGTGGTCGACGGCGTGGATCGAGAGCTCGGTTTCGATCTGAAAGCCCTCGGAAAGCACTGGGGAGGTTTTAACGAACGGGCGGCTCATGGCGCGGTAGCCTGTCATGACGTCATCGAAGCTGTAGCCATAGATCCACCTGATCATGGCGCGGACCAGATTATTGCCAAAGCCGTGGAAGGCACGCTTGTTCTCCTCGGCGTAGGTGCCGTTGGAAAGGCGATCGCCTACGGTCATGTCGGCCGTGCCGTTAAGGATGGGCTCGCAGAGGGCCTTGGCCGCCTCGGCGGGGTAGGTGTCGTCTCCGTCGACCATCAGGTAGCAATCGGCGTCGATATCGCGAAACATCTGGCGGCACACGTTGCCCTTTCCCTGACGGGGCTCAAAGCGGACTGTGGCGCCGTGCTCGGTGGCAATGCGTGAGGTATCGTCCGACGAGTTGTTGTCATAGACATAGACCGTCGCCTGCGGAAGCTCGCGGTGAAAGTCGTCGATGACTTTGCCGATCGTGAGCGCTTCGTTGTAGCAAGGGATGATGACGGCGATGGATTCAGAATTCACTTAATGCTCCTTATACATTCAATCCTAGAAAGTATAGCCGTTTGGGCCTGGCATCCTAAGATGTGGGTTAGTTCTCCAGTTTTGTTGCGCGAATCGTTTGCATGGCCGTCGGGTCTATACTGTTCGTTTGTCAACGATTACGAGTAAAGGAGTTGCATCCGTGTCGGATCAGACAAAGCAACAAGAAACTCGCAGTCTGCCTGCGACGTTTGCTAAGAACGAATTTGAGAAGGACGCGTTTATCCTTCGTCAGCTGGTTACCAAGGATTTTAAGATCAAGTATCGCCGTAGCGTTCTGGGCGTCGCATGGTCGGTGCTCAACCCGCTGCTGATGATGATCGTCATGGCCATCGTGTTCTCGACGATTTTTGGCCAGGGCCGCAATGGCTCAATGACGCCCGAGATGTACCCGCTGTACTTGATCGTGGGTAACATCACCTTTGCCGTCATGTCTGAGTCTACTAACCAGGCCCTGACGTCGATCGTGGGCGCTGCCCCTCTGCTCAAGAAGGTTAAGGTGCACCGCTGGGTTTTCCCGGTGCAGAAGGTGCTCTTCTCGCTGGTCAACTTTGCCTTCTCGCTGGTCGCCGTCGCCATCGTCATGCTGTGGTTCCGCGTTATGCCTTCTTGGCACCTGATTCTGTTGCCGGTTTGCCTGCTGCTGCTTATGTGCTTCTGCATGGGCCTGGGCATGATGCTCTCTGCCCTTACGGTCTTCTTCCGCGACGTTATGCATCTGTGGAGCGTCGTCATTACGGCGTGGACTTACATTACGCCCATCTTCTGGACGACTGACTATATTGCGCAAATGCCGCATCTCGTGCGTATCTTGATGTATGCGAACCCCATGTTCAACTACCTGCAGTTTATGCGCGATATCTTCCTGTTCCAGACTACGCCCTCGCTTATGACGTTTGGTATGTGCGTCGCTTGGGCGGTTCTTGCGCTTATTATTGGCTATACCGTGTTCCATAAGTCCGAGCGCAAATTTATCCTCTACATCTAAGGAGTGCTGTGATGACTGAATCTGTTGTTGATTACAGCGAGCAGCCTCTGGCTGTCGAGGTCGACGACGTCACCATGATCTTTAATATGGCGTCCGAGTCGCTGACCAACCTCAAGGAGTACTTCATCAAGCTTGCCAAGCACGAGCTGTTCTTTGAGGAGTTTAGGGCGCTCAAGCATATCTCGTTTGATATTCATCGTGGCGAGGTCGTGGGTCTGGTCGGCACCAATGGCTCCGGCAAGTCTACGATGCTCAAGATTATCGCTGGCGTGCTTGAGCCTAGCGAGGGCAGCGTTAAGGTGCACGGTAATATTGCGCCTCTGATTGAGCTTGGTGCCGGCTTTGACCCCGAGCTGACCGCCCGCGAGAACATCTATCTGAACGGTGCCCTGCTCGGCTATACCAAGGAGTTCATCGACGCCAACTTTGACGGCATTATCGAGTTCGCTGAGCTGCAGAACTTTGTCGATATGCCGCTTAAGAACTTCTCTTCGGGCATGGTGGCGCGTATCGCCTTTGCAATCGCGACGATTACCGAGCCCGATATTCTGATCGTTGACGAGACGCTGTCCGTCGGTGATGTGTTCTTCCAGCAGAAGTGCGAGGCCCGCATCCAGCACTTTATCCAGAGCGGTGACGTGACGGTTCTGTTCGTTTCGCACTCCATGGAGCAGGTTGAGCGCATCTGCCAGCGTGCCGTTTGGATCGAGAAGGGTGACCTTCGCATGGACGGCCCTGTCGATGAGGTCTGCAAGGCGTATCGCGAGCAGTTCAACTAGGTTATAATTACTTGCGCCTGACAGGCTTGCGCTTGCTTGGGCGTGCGGTTATTTGCTCCATTAGCTCAGCTGGATAGAGCAGGGGACTTCTAATCCCAAGGTCGACGGTTCGAATCCGCCATGGAGCACCATCGTTTATTAAGCCCAGACCGCTTGGTGGTCTGGGCTTTTTTCATCTTGTGTGTTGCTGGAGCCGAGCGCGAGCAAGCCGCTGCTGTTTGTTGGGGTTGGCATTTTACTTTTCGAGATGCTCTTTCAGCAGCTCCAACGCGTGGGCGTAGCCCTTCAGGCCCTCTCCGGTGATGGTGGCGAAGCAGGCCAGACGGGCGTAGCTCACCTGGCGGAAGTCTTCGCGGGTCTCGACTGCGCTAATGTGGACCTCCACAGCCGGGATGGCGACGGCTTTGAGCGCGTCCAGGATGGCCACGCTTGTGTGCGTGTAGGCGGCCGGGTTGATGACGATGCCGTCGACCTTCCCGTAAGCCTCCTGAATCTTGTCGACGATGCTGCCCTCGTGGTTGGACTGGAAGACCTCGACCTCGTCGAAGCCCTGTGCGGCGCCCGCTTCCTGGCAGATCTGCACTAAACGGTCGTAGTTGTCGCTGCCATAGATGCCCGGCTCGCGAATGCCGAGCATGTTGAGGTTGGGGCCGTTAATGACGAGTGCTTTCATGGTTGCTTCCTTTGCAGTTGAAAAACCACCACAAAGGTGCCTGCCCCCTTTGTGGTGGTTTTGGTTAGAGAGCGGGTGGGAGGGTGTCGAGGAGGGCATGGGCGGTGTTGGCGGCGCAGTCGCGTGAGTCGATGATGTAGTCGGCCCAGGCGCGGTAGCGCGGCATACGCTGCTCGGCCAGCTTGTCGATGCCGTCGCGCGCGGTGATGGGGCGGCCCTTGTGGGCGAGCTCGTCGAGCTTGCGGTTGAGCATCACGATTTGGCTGTTCTGGTGCAGTAGCGGGTAGTTCTCGTCGCGCGTGACCACGCCGCCGCCCGTGGAAAGCACCAGGCCGCTGCACTTGGAGATGCCGGCCAGCACCGCCGTCTCCTGCTCGCGGAAGGCCGCCTCGCCGCGCTCGACGATAAAGTCGGCACAGGGCATGCCCAGACGCTCCTCAAGCGCGCGGTCCAAGTCGATGTGCTCGCGACCCGTGAGTAGGGCGATCTGCTCGCCCACGCGGGTCTTGCCCGAACCCGGCATGCCGATCAGGGCGATGTTCTGCTCGCGGCGGGACAGGCGCTCCGTTACGTCCAGGATGCGCTCGCGCGGAGTGACCTGGCCGGTGTAGCGCTCAACGGCTTGCGCCGCCTGGGCCACGAGCATGAGCAGACCGCCGATGTAGGGGATGCCGCGGCGCTCGGCCTCGAGCATGAGTCCCGTGCGAGCGGGGTTGTAGACAATGTCGATGACGCCCTCGAGCGCATCGAGCCCCTCGAGCGTACAAGGCGCGTCGGGGCAATGGGGGAACATGCCGGCGGGCGTGCAGTTGACGAGCAGGGCGGCATCGGACTGCTGCGCGATGTTGTCGTAGTTGACTTCGCTCGTACGGCCGACCGGCACGACGATGGCGCCCAGGTCGCCGAGCACCATGCTGGCAGTGGTGCCGGCGCCACCGGTGGCACCGAGCACGAGGGCCTTCTTGCCGGCAACCTGGGCGCCCAGCTCTTCAACCAAGCACTGGAAACCGAAGTAGTCGGTGTTGTCGCCGCGCAGGCGGCCGTCGGGCAGGCGCGTGATGGTGTTGACGTTTCCCATGCGCTCGGCGAGTGGGCTCAGCTCGTCCAGGTAGTCCATGACGGCGCGCTTGTAGGGGATGGTCACGTTGGTGCCCTCCCATTCGTCGCCTGTCATAAAGGCCTCAAGATCCTCGGGCTCGCGCTCAAATCGTACGTACTCGAGCCCCGCGAGCTCCTTGTAGATGGTCGGGGTGTAGCTGTGGCCCAGCACGCGGCCCAGCACGCCGTAGGGGCGGGTTGCGGCGGTATCGGTCATCTAGAGCACCTCCGTGTAGCTGCCAAAGTAGGTGAAGCTCTCGCACACGTCATCGATGGAGTCGAGCAAGTCGTCGAGGGCCTTGCTACCAAAGGGGCAGTCCAGGTCAAAGTAGAACATAAACTCAAAGTCATGCCCGGGGATGGGACGGCTCTCGAGCTTGATGAGGTTGATATTGAGCGCGTAGAAACGCTCGAGTACGCGATAGAGCGCGCCCGGCTCGTTGGCCGTGGTAATCATAAGCGAGGTGCGGTTGGCACCGGGGTAGACGCGTGGCTCTCGGCTGATGACGACAAAGCGCGTGTAGTTGTTGTCCGAGTCCTGGATGTTGGGCTCCAGCACCTCCAGGCCATACAGAGCGGCGCAGCTGCGTGAGGCGATGGCGGCAACGTCGCCTCGCTCGGAGTTGGCGACCATCTCGGCCGACATGGCAGTGTTGGGGTACTTGGTGGCGTGCAGGTCGTGAGCCTCGATAAAGCCGGCGCACTGGGCAATGGCTTGGCCGTGGCTATAGACCTCACGCACGTCTGCGAGCTTGGTGCCGGGCTTGACGAGCAGGTTGTGGTCGATCTTGAGGCGCAGCGAGCGCACGATGTGAAAGTCGAACTGGGCGAGCAGGTCGTAGACAGCGTTGACCGAGCCGGCGGTGGAGTTCTCGATGGGTAGCACGCCAAACTCGCAGAAGCCGTCGCGCACAGCGCGCATAACGCCTTCGAAGGTCTCGAAAAACGCGATGTCGGGCACGTCGAAAAGCTTACACGCGGCGATCTGACTGTAGGCGCCTTCGACGCCCTGGCAGGCGACGGTGGCCGTCTGGGGGAAGGGTGTGTCAAAGGCTGCAGCCGTGGCGTGGGCCTTTTGTGAGACGGTGATGCCCTTGAGCTCGTTGATGTAGCGCTGTTGCTCGGCCTTGCTCATGCTCATGAGGAGGCGGAACAGGGTGATGGCTTGGGCCTCGTAGCGCTCGGGCACGCGGCTGGCGAGATTGTTGAGCTTGGAGCGCTCACGGGCGGGGTCGAAGACGGCCTTGCCCATCTCGATTTTTGACTTGGCGACATCGGTGGCAATATCCATGCGCTCGACAAAGCTATTGAGGAGCGTTGTATCGATGCCGTCGATGGCCTGGCGAATATCGGCAAGGTCCATGGAGACCCCTTTCACGTGTCGGTGATTTTTCTGGGACGGGGATTAAAAAATCATTAGGAACACAATGATTTTTTAATCCCCGTCCCAGAAAAATCACTGGGTAGGCGTGGGGGCCGGAGTTGGCCCCCGGAGATTTTTAGCGCTGGGCGGCGTCTTCGAGGAGGGCGTCCCAGATGGCGAGGGCGGCGGCTGCTTCGGCTACGGGGACAGCTCGGGGGACGATGCAGGGATCGTGGCGGCCGTGGACCGAGAGCTCGGCATTTTCCATAGCGTCCATGTCCACCGTCTGCTGCTCGCGGCCAATTGAGGGCGTCGGCTTTACGGCCATGCGCCACATGACGGGAGCGCCGGTCGAAATACCGCCCAGGATGCCGCCGGCGTTATTGGATTCGACCTCGATCTCGCCGGTTTCGGCATCGATTCGATACGGATCGTTGTTCTCGCTGCCGCGCATGGCGGCCACGGCAAAGCCCATGCCGAACTCCACGCCCTTTACGGCGGGAATGCCAAACGCGATTTGCGCGATGCGGTTCTCGATGCCGTCGAACATGGGGTCGCCGATGCCCGCGGGAAGCCCGTAGATGCCGCACTCCACGATGCCGCCGATGCTGTCGAGTTCGTCACGCGTGGCTAGGATTTCCTCGCGCATGCGGCCGGCTGCGGCGGCGTCAATGCACGGCAGATCGTTCGTAAGGATCGCCTTGCGGTCGGCCTCGCGATAGACTATGTCGTCCATCGGCAGATCGGAGATGCCGCCGATCTGCGCCACATGCGCCATCACTTTAATGCCGCGGGCCTCGAGTGCCTGCAGCGCAATGCCGCCGGCGATGCACAGGGGTGCCGTTAGGCGGCCGGAGAAATGCCCGCCACCGGCGACATCGTGCATGTTGTGATACTTCACGCGCGCAGGGAAGTCCGCATGTCCGGGGCGGGGCTTGCGGCGCAGCTCGGAGTAATCCTTGGAGCGCGTGTTGGTGTTCTCGATAATCGCGGCAATGGGCGCGCCGGTGGTGTGCCCATCGACCACGCCGGCGATGATTTGGGCGGCGTCGGCCTCGCGGCGCTTGGTCGCGGTCTCGTCGCGACCGGGGGCGCGACGGTCGAGGAAGGCCTGCAGCTGCTCCTGGTCCACGGCGATACCTGCCGGAATGCCATCGAGGGAGCAGCCGATGGCGGGGGAGTGCGACTGGCCGAAGATGCTTAAGTGCAAGACGTTGCCAAAGGTCGAGGACATGCTATTCCTCCTCGAGCGTGACCTTGCCGCCCAGCAGGCGGTAGTGGTCGAAGAAATCGGGATAGGACTTGTTGACGGCCTCGGCGCCGTGGATCACGACCTCGCCGGTGGCGCGGCTCGCAGCGATAGCGGCCATCATGGCGATGCGATGGTCGTTGTGCGAATCGACCTCGCCGCCGGTGAAGGCGTCGACGCCCTTGATGATGAGATCGTCGCCGGCAATACGCACCTGCGCACCCAGCGCGCAGAGCTCGCGGGTGGTGGTGGCCAGACGGTCGGATTCCTTGATGCGCAGACGGGCGCAATCGCGAATAAAGGTGCGGCCCTGTGCCAACGAGGCCACGGCCGAGATGACGGGCACCAGGTCCGGAATGTCGTGGGCACTCATCTCAAAGCCGGCGAGCTTGTCGGACTGCACGGTGGCGGCGTTGGTGGAGCGCACGATGCGGGCGCCAAAGCGCGAAAGCGCGGCAAGCACGTTACGGTCGCCCTGTGCGGAGCTCAGCGACACGCCCTCGACGGTGATTGGGTCGGTGCCGATGGCGCCGGCGCACAGCCAAAAGGCGGCGTTGGACCAGTCGCCCTCGACGGCTACGCTGCCGGGCGTGCGGTACGAGCCACTGCTCACGCGGAAGTTCGTGACCTCGGGCTGGCCGTCCTTGGCCGGAATGCGCTCGACGTTGACCTCGACGCCAAAGGCCTTCATGGCCTGGATCGTCAGGTTGATGTAGGGGCGGCTCTCGATGAGGCCGGTTACCTGCACGCAGGAGGGCTGGGCCAGCAGCGGGGCTGCCAGCAGCAGGCCCGAGATGTACTGCGAGCTCACGTTGCCCGGAAGCACAAAGGTGCCCGGGCGCATGCGGCCGCTCGTCTTGAGCGGAAAACCGCCCAGACCCTGTAGGTCGCAGCCGGCGGCGATGATCTCGTTCGAGAGCGGGGAGAGCGGGCGGGCGCCCAGGCGGCCCTGGCCTACGAAGGTGGCATCCGCACCCAGCGCGCAGGCGACAGGCAGCATAAAGCGCAGCGTGGAGCCACTTTCACCGCAGTCAAGCGTGCCGCCGGCAAGGGCCTTGAGCAGACCAAACTCAACACTCTTCATGGTGGGGTGGACCTGGAAGCCGTCCTCGACGGTCTCGATGCGAGCACCCAGTGCCGTAAGGCAGCGCACCGTGGCCTCGATGTCGGCGCAGGTGGTGTTGCAGGTGACGTGTGTCTCGCCGTTGGCAAGCGCAGCGCAGATGATCAGGCGATGCGCCATCGACTTGGACGCGATGGCGGGAACGGTGCCCTTGAGCGGGGACGGGGTGATGCGGGCTAGCATGCGGATGCGTCTCCCTTCTGGCCGAGGCCCTCGGCAATGAGTTCGTGGAAAGTGGAAAGCGGCGTGCGGTCGATGCTGCAGCGGCCAATGCCGTGCGGAATCACCAGATCGATGGTGTCGCCCGCGCGCTTCTTGTCGTGGAGCGCCTCGGCAAAGACGGCATCGGCATCTAGGTCGCAGCGGGTCTTGAGGCCATGGCGGGCGCAGAGCTCCTCAATACGACCGGGCAGTGCAGCATCGCAAGCGCCGTGCAGGGCCGCGGCGCGCGTGATGATGCCCATGCCGATCGACACGCAGTTGCCGTGTCCCAGCTCAAAGTGCTCGCAGGCCTCGACGGCATGTCCGGCACTGTGTCCAAAGTTGAGGAGCTTGCGCTGGTTGGTTTCGCGCTCGTCGGCGACGACCACGGCGCGTTTGATGTCGATATTGCGGGCAATGATAAGCGCCACGCGAGCCACGTCCTGGTTGAGCAGCTCCAGCGTGAGCGGGGTCTTCTCCAGCTCGGCGAAAAGCTCCGGGTCGGCGATTACGGCGTGCTTGACGACCTCGCCGCAGCCGTCGGCGAACTGCTCGGGCGTGAGGGTGGCCAGGCACCCCACGTCGGCGATAACCACGCTCGGCTGCCAAAAGGCGCCGGCCAAGTTCTTGCCGGCAGCCAGGTCTATGGCGGTCTTGCCTCCCACCGACGAATCCACCATGGCGAGCAGGCTCGTGGGGATCTGCACAAACTTGCAGCCGCGCATGTAGGTGGCGGCCACAAAGCCCGCCACGTCGCCCACGACGCCGCCGCCGAGTGCCACGATCACGTCGGAGCGCGAAAGCTCGTGCTCGGCCACAAACTCCAAAATGGCAACGTAAGTCTCGGCGCGCTTATGGGCCTCGCCGGCCTCGAAGGTGCAGATGCTCACCTCATAGCCTGACGCCTCCAGGCTCTGCTTAACGGGCATCTGGTAGAGCGGGCCCACGTTGGTGTCCGTCACGATGACGGCCTTGGTGCCGCCGGCGGTGGCGCGCACGAGCGGCCCCGCCTGCTCCAGCAAAAACGTGCCAACATGCACCTGGTAGGGGCGTGCAGTGTCGATATCGATGGTAATCGCCATAAGCTTCGGTCCTTTCGACCTGGCGTGATGGGTTGTCTAGTGGGAGGCCTCGTCGTCGAGTGCGCGCTTAATGCGGTCGCCCTCGGCAAGGAGATTCTCCAGATAGCGCTGGTCGCGGTCCTTGAGCGCGCGGCTGTAGGCGCCAAGCGATTCGATCAGATGGTCGATCTCGAAGGCGAGCGCGTCGGCGTCGTCGATCATGAGCTCGGACCACATTTGCGGGTTGAGGTGCGCCACGCGGGTGAGATCGCGGTAGCTACCGGCCGAAAAGCCGTGGTGGACCTGGGCAGTGGGGCTTTTGACGTAGGCGTTGGATACCACGTGCGCAAGCTGGCTCGTGAAGGCGATGACACGGTCGTGCTCGGCGGCGCTGGTCACGCTGAACTTGCCAAAGCCCAAGGGGCGCACCATCTCGCGCACCTGGCCCAAAAGCTCCAGCTTGAGCGCATCGTCCACCGCGGGCGGTACGAGCACCAGCGGGGCGCCCTGGAACAGGTCGGCGCGGGAGTGTGCATAGCCCGAGTACTGCGTGCCCGCCATGGGGTGCGCGCCCACAAAGTAAAAGCCGTGCTCGCGGGCAAGCTCAAAGGCGCGCTCGCACACGATACCCTTGACGCCCACCGTGTCAATTACCACGGGGCCCATGATGGCCTCGGTATCGGTGGCGTCGGCGAGTGCCTGGGCGTGTGCCTCGAGCCACTCGATGCAGGCTTCGGGGTAGCAAGCCAGGACGATGATGTCGCATTCGCCGAGCGTCTCGTCGTTGAGCTCGCCGGCAACGGTGCCCATGCTGGCAGCCGTCATGACATCGTCATCGGGATCCCAGGCCAGCACGCGGACGCCCGCCTGCGCATAGCCGCGGGCAAAGCTGCCGCCGATGAGGCCAAGGCCGACGATGCCGGCGCACTTGGGGCCGCCCTGGTTAACGCGCGCGTTTCTCACTGTACCCATGGGCTACTCCATGGTCTCTTGGCAGACGACCTCGCGGATGGCTCGGATGCGGCGCATGGTGTCGTCGAACTGATCGGGGGTGAGGGCCTGGGCGCCGTCGGACCAGGCGCGGCTCGGCTCGTCGTGGACCTCGATCTCCAGGCCGTTGGCGCCGCAGGCGGTCGCGGCAAGCGCCATGGGCTCAACGTAGCGGGTGTAGCCGGTGGCGTGGCTGGGGTCGGCGACGACGGGCAGGTGCGACAGGTGGTGCAGCACCGGCACGGCGTTGAGGTCGAAGGTGTTGCGAGTACGGGTCTCGAAGGTGCGGATGCCGCGCTCGCACAGGATGACGTTGTCGTTGCCCTCGCTCATGATGTACTCGGCGGCCATGAGCAGCTCATCGATCGTGCCGGACATGCCGCGCTTAAGCAAGATCGGAGTCTTGGTCTTGCCGACCTCTTTGAGCAGAGGGAAGTTCTGGGCGTTGCGGGCGCCGATCTGCATGACGTCGATTTTCTTGTCCAGGAAGACCTGCACGTCGCGCGGGTCCATGATCTCGGTGACGATCGGCATGTCGAGCTCAGCAGACGCCTCGCACAGCAGGTCCAGACCGGCGGGGCCCATGCCCTGGTAGGCGTACGGGGAAGTGCGGGGCTTGTAGGCACCGCCGCGCAGCATCGTGGCACCGGCGGCCTTCACGCGGCGGGCGATGCGGATGAGGTTCTCGCCCTCGACGGAGCACGGGCCGGCGATGACCTGGAACTGATCGCCGCCTACATGTACGCCGTGGCCGCAGTCGATGACGGAGTCCTCGGGGTGGAACTTGCGGTTGGCGCGCTTGAACGGCTCGGAGACGCGCTGCACGCGCTCGACGACATCCATGGACTCGAGCAGGAACGGGTCGATCTTGGTCGTATCGCCCACCAGGCCGATGATCGTCTCATTCTCGCCGCGCGAGACATCGGTCTTCAGGCCCTTTTTCTCAATCCAGCTGACGATATGGCTGACGGCCTCGTCGCTGGCGCTCTCTTTTAAAATTGCAATCATGGTGTGCCTCTCACCTCGATGGATAACCCTTGCAAAAACGGCCCGCATCGCGAGCCGTGTACATATGGTGCATGAGAGTTTATACTATCTGACTCGCTTTTGCCTTCTAAAGTGGGCCGTTGAGCCGCGTCTTCCTCGGAATTGCAAAGCTTTTCTTTTATTTTGATAGCCCGTGGTGCACTTGGGTATAATGCCAAACGTTGGCCCTATTAGCTCAGGGGATTAGAGCGTCTGCCTCCGGAGCAGAAGGCCGTTGGTTCGAATCCAACATGGGGCACCATCGAACGTGAGACCGTCCGAACCTCGCATGGTCCGGGCGGTTTTTCTTATACCGACGCGACGTGATGGGACGTGGTATGGCAGCAACGGATATCGAGCGCGGACTCTCGACCGCCGAGGTCGAGGAGCGCATCGCCGCCGGTAAGATCAACCGCAACATGGAGCTCAAGACCAAGTCGGTCAAAGAGCTCATCATCGAGAACCTCTGCACGCTGTTCAATTTGATCAACGTGATCTTGGCGTTCCTGGTCATTTTGACCGGTTCGTTTAAGAATTTGACGTTCCTGTTCGTGGTGTTCCTCAATACCGCTATTGGCGTCATTCAGTCCATGCGTTCCAAGAAGATGGTCGATAAGCTCACGCTGCTGACCTCCAAGAAGGCCATCGCGGTGCGTGACGGCTCCGAGGTGGAGCTCGACCTGGACCAGATCGTGCTCGACGACATCATCCGCCTGGGGCGCGGCGACCAGATTCCCGCTGACGCCGTGGTGGTTTCGGGCGAGGCGCTCGTGAACGAGAGTCTGCTGACGGGCGAGAGCGACCTTATTAAGAAACAGCCCGGTTCCGAGCTCATGAGCGGCAGCTTTATCGACTCGGGCCTGCTGCGCGCCCGCGTGATCCATGTCGGCGCCGACAACTACGTGGCCAAAATTAATAACGAGGCCAAGTACGTCAAAAAGGTCAATTCCGAGATCATGAACGCGCTTAACGCCATCGTGCGCTTTGCGAGCATCATCATGATCCCGCTCGGTTTGGCGTTGTTTGCCTCGAGTGTGAGCGAGCTGTGGGATGCCGCGGGAACCCCGGGCGATAGCGCGCTTTCGTGGTGCTTCTCCGAGCTGTTGGCTGGTCATGTGCCTTCGTCGGCGCTGCTGTCCACGGTGGGCGCCCTGCTGGGCATGATCCCGCAAGGCCTGGTGCTTCTGACCTCGTCGGTGCTCGCCATCGCCACGGTGCGCCTGGCCCGCCGCAAGGTGCTGGCGCAGCAGCTTTACTGCATCGAGACGCTCGCTCGCGTCGACGTGCTGTGCCTGGACAAGACGGGTACCATCACGTCGGGTCGCATGGAGGTCGAGGGTACGTATCCGCTGCCGGTCGAGGGTATGGGTGCGGGGGAGGGCGACGCCGCCGTTCCCGTCGAGACCACGGTGCTCGACTTTGCGCTCGCCAACGTGGCGCGTGCGACCTCGGCAGATGCCAACGAGACCTGCCAGGCGCTGCTCAACTACTATGCCGATCGTCCGGTCGAGGTGTCCGAGCCGCTGTCTGTCATTCCGTTCTCGTCGTCCAAAAAGTGGAGCGGCGCGTCGTTTGTGCAGGGCTCCTATGTGATGGGCGCCGCGCAGTTTGTGCTTTCGGACCGTGTGTTCTCGCAGGTCGAGAACCGTGTCGCCGAGCTTGCCGATACCTGCCGCGTGCTCGTGGTGGCGCGCGTGGACGGCTTTACGCCCGATGGCGATATGGTGGGCGAGGCCGAGCCCGTGGGCTTTGTGACCATCCGCGATGAGATTCGCACCTCGGCGGCCGAGACTATCGGCTACTTTAACGAGCAGGGCGTGACCCTCAACGTGATCAGCGGCGACGATCCGCGTACGGTGTCGTCGATTGCGCGCGTGGTGGGCGTGCCGGGGGCCGACGCTTACGTGGACGCCACGACGCTCGATACGCCTTCCAAGCTTGACGCGGCGGTGGACCGCTATCACGTCTTTGGCCGCGTGACTCCGCAACAGAAGCGCGAGCTCGTACAGGCGCTCAAACGTCGCGGGCACACCGTGGCCATGACGGGCGACGGCGTCAACGACGTGCTGGCGCTCAAGGAGGCCGACTGCTCCGTGGCGATGGCCGCCGGCTCCGATGCCGCGCGCAATGTGGCCGAGATCGTGCTCGTCGATAACGACTTTGCCTCGATGCCCGCTGTGGTTGCCGAGGGCCGTCGCTCTATCAATAACCTGCAGCGCTCTGCCGCGCTCTTTCTGACTAAGACGCTGTTCTCGATGGGCCTGGCGGCGCTGTGCATCGCCCTGCCGCCGTATCCCTTCGAGCCCATTCAGATGACGCTCATCAACTTCTTCTGCATCGGCGCGCCGGGCTTTGTGTTGGGCCTGGAGCCCAACAACGCCCGCGTGAAGGGGTCGTTCTTGACCAATGTGCTTAAGCGTGCGCTGCCGGCGTCGATTGCGGTCATTTTGGCCGCGGCGCTCGATATCTTTGTGGCGCGCGTATTTGGCTTTAGCCAGCTTACGCTTTCGACCATGTGCCTGCTCACGTCGTGCGCGGCGAGTGTCAGCCTGATCTGGCGCATCTCGCAGCCGCTCACGCCCTTGCGCGTGGTGCTTTTCGTGTTTGTCATCGCTGGTATTTTGACGGGCGTTATCGGGTTCCCGGAGCTGCTGTCGATTGCCAACCTGTCGATGGGTCAGATTGTCATCTTGGCGGTTATCGTTGTCTTTACCTGCGCGGTGTTCTTTAAGCTTGCCACGATGATGGACTCGCTCAAACCCCGTCGCCGTCATGCGGCCACCGGCTTTGGCCGTGGCGTCCGTGTTCGCCTGGGTCGCGGCGGCGGTAAGGTGAGCTCGACGGGGTCGACCGCCGAGCGTTTTGCCAAGCGCGTTGCCGCCGATATGGCGCAGCGCCGTGAGGCGCGCACTGTCCGCGAGGCCGAGGCCCGTGCACTAGAGGGCGTGGCTCAGACCCAGCCCAAGAAAAAGAAGAGCGCCGGCGCCAAGCGATCGCGGGTGACCAAGTCTGCCCAAGGCATCAAGGTCTCGATGCCAAGCAAGAAGAAAAAGTAACCACACCTCACCTTAGCGATGTTGAATTGGTGCCTTGCGCTTGTGGGGCCGTGTCGATGTTATGCTCTAACCTCGATTGTTTGAATTGCTTCGGAAAGAGGATGCCGTGATCTGCCCGCATTGCCTAAAGACCATCGAGGACGGCGCCTCGTTCTGCCCCTATTGCAACGCATACGTTGGTCCGGGCGATGGCCCCGAGCATACCGAGTTCGTGTTCTGCGACGGCTGCGGTGCCCGTCTGTCCCCGCATGACCGTACCTGCCCCAAGTGTGGACGCCCCGCGCCAGGCATCCTTTCCGAGGACGCGGCCGCATCCGACCTGGCCGCAGGGCGCACGGCCGGCTTTCCGCGCCTGACGCAGGAGCAGATCGATACCGAGGTGCCCCACGCGCCGGCATCTGCTGCCGCGGTGCTCTCCGACGCAGCCGACCCCAACGAGACCTGCGTGCTGCCTGCCTTCGATAAGGACTTTGGTATCCCCAAGGTCGATATCCCCACGCCGATGTCCCTGCGCGATGATGCCCAGCCCAAAAAGCAAAAGTCCAAGCGCAAGGTCCACCCCGACGAGGATGCCTATCACAAGCACAAGCGCCATATCCCCAAACCGCTCATCGTCATCGCGGTGCTCGCCGCCGTGTGCGGTGGTGCCTATTGGTTTGTGACTGCCGATCCCATGGGCGTCATGCCCGGCTTCTACGACCAGTTTGGCCAGGCCGCCAAGACCACCTTCCCGTCGCGCCAAAAGGGCGAGGCCACCGACAAAGAGCCCAAGCAAGAGGATACGTCCGAGGTCGTTCAGGAGGAGACCGTCTTAACCGACGACCAGCTCTACACCAGGCTCGACGGCCTGTACCAGACCATCGTGTCGTACAGCGACGAGAATCAGATTGGCGAGGTCATCGATTCGTTTAATAACGGCTATCTGCGTACACCGCTTTCCACCCGTCAGGAGCTGTCGCAGAGCGCCTATGCCCTGCGCGATCAGATTAAAAAGACCCAGGATGAGCTCAACAGCCTCAAGGTTCAGGACGACACGGTCTATGCGGAGGACATCGATCATCTAAAGCAGCTTGCCCAGTGGATGTACGAGCGTGTCGACGTGATCTGCCAGAGCTGGGATATCTCGCTGTCCATTCCCGACGGCGAGTCGCTCAGCGCCCGTCAAAGCGAGATCCTGGCGCCCATCGCACAAGGCGGCAACAGCGCGCTTAACCAGTACGACGCCAACGTGAGCGCGTGGAGGCCGCAACAGCGTTCGTAATTTGTTGCCCTCCGGCGGCATAACCTGCGTGCGCAATTGATGGAAGCCCGTGCTTATTGCTACAATTCGTACAAATATGCTTTAAACGCACGAGGAAGGAACCACATGTTTGGTTTTAAGAAAGAGCTCTATACGCCCGAGTATCAGCTTGTCGGCGACGAGTGCGCCGTAATCGTGACGTCGAAGGGTACCATCAAGGTCAAGTTTGACGGCGAGGGCGCTCCCATTCATGTCGCGAACTTCTGCGAGCTTTCCACGATGGGCTTCTATGATGGCCTTAAGTTCCATCGCTATGTGCCCGGTTTTGTTATCCAGGGCGGCGACCCCAATACCCGCGACATGTCCGGCGCCGACGTCGCTGCCGGTCTTGAGGGCCCCGACGGTATGCCCGGTACCGGTGGCCCCGGCTACTGCATCAAGGGCGAGTTTGCCACCAATCCGCGCAACAGCCATGTCGATGGCGCCCTTGCCATGGCACGCTCCATGGACCCCGATTCCGCGGGTTCGCAGTTCTACTTCTGCCTGGGTGCCCAGCATAACCTTGATTCCGGTTACACCGTCTTTGGTACCACGGTCGAGGGTCTCGATGTGATTTCGCAGCTGCGTGCCGGCGACGAGATCGTCCATGTCGAGATCGTTCACGAGTAAAGGGGGCTTCCTTGAATAGCCAGCTGATCCAACAGGGCCGCGCCGCTTACCGCGCGGGTGATTTTTCTGCTGCAGCCCAGATGCTTGGGGCGGCAAAGACTCCCGATGAGATTATGGGCGAGGCCGATCACCTTCGTGGCAACGCCTTGATGCACCTGGGCATGTATGCCGAGGCCGCCGAGGCCTATGCCGCCGCCCTCAACGACGGTACCTACGGCAAGCGCGGCGCGCTGCTCACCAACCGCGGCAAGGCGCTCGCCGCCGTGGGCGACTACACGACGGCCGCTCAGGCTTTCTCTGCCGCTACGCAGGATGCTTCCTATGCCACGCCGTTCAAGGCCTATCTGGGCCTGGGCAATGCGCTGTTCCAGTCGGGCGACTATGCCAACGCGGGAACCGCCTTCCGTCAGGCTGCCATCGACGGCGCCAATCCGGCTCCTGCCGCCGCACTCGGCGAGCTCGGTCGTTGCTTCATTAAGCTCGGCCGTCCGGCGGATGCCGTGGAGACTTACCGCACGGCTATCGACTTTGCCGGCCCCCGCGACGACACGCGTGCGCTCAACGCCGGCATGGGTCAGGCGCTTTCTGCCGCCGGCCGTCCCTCCGACGCACTCGACGCCTTTAATGCCGCTACTGCCGATGGCATCTACCAGCTCACCTCCGAGCAGGCCGATGAGCTTGCCCGCGTGCAGGATTCGCTTGCCGCGCTGTCTGCCCAGACGGCTATGGCCACGGCTCCGGCGCCCGCGATGGACGCTCCTGCCGTCGATCCGCTCGATCCTACGGGCGCGACCGGTCAGTTTATGCCTGATCCCTCGGACACCGGCTTCTTTACGCTGTCCGAGTCCGAGATGGTCCAGCAGGACCGTCAGGATCGTAAGCAGGCCAAGGTCCGTCGTCGCCATCGCCATACGGGTCTCAAAGTCTTTATCGTGCTGCTTCTGCTTATTTTGATCGCCGCGGGCGGTCTGGGCTTTGCCTACACGCGCGGCTTTGGCTTCCCGTCTCAGGAGTCTGTCGTTACCGATCTGTTCCAGGCTGCCGGCGACGGTGACGCCGCAAAGGCCGAGTCTTGCCTGGCCTCGAGCCTGTCCGAGGACGCTAAGTCGATGATCATCTCCTCGATTCCGCAGGGTGCCACCGTGTCCGTCGAGGGCATGGATCAGTCCATGACCGAGACGACCGCCAAGGTGAAGGCATCGCTGTCCAAGGGCGGCGAGCAGGAGTACACCGTCAAATTCGTGCGCTCCGACAACCATATCGGCTGGGCCGTTTCTTCGCTCGATATGGATTTCTCGGCTGCTGACAACCAGTAGTGACCTTATGGGATTTAGCTTTGCCCGGCGCTTCACCGCAAGTGAGGTGCCGGGCTTGCGCTAGTATGATGGGCTAGTAGTTTTCCAGCAATCATCCAACACATCAGGAGTTGCGTTGTTTTCTTTGATGGATATGTTCTTCGGTAGCTATGCGGGCGATCTTGCCATCGACCTCGGCACCGCAAATACGCTTGTCTCCGTGCGCGGCAAGGGCATCGTCATTCGTGAGCCCTCTGTTGTCGCCATCGACAAGAACGACGAGCGCATCTTGGCGGTCGGTATCGAGGCAAAGCGCATGCTCGGCCGTACGCCCGGCAACATCGTGGCTGTTCGTCCCCTGAAGGACGGCGTCATCGCCGACTTCGATGTTACCGAGGCCATGCTTCGCTACTTTATCGATAAGGCGTCCGAGAAGCGCTATCCGTGGACTCCGCGTCCGCGTGTTGTCGTCTGCGTTCCCTCCGGTGTCACGTCGGTTGAGAAGCGCGCTGTCTTTGAGGCCACGATCCAGGCCGGTGCCCGCCAGGCCTATCTGATCGAAGAGCCTATGGCAGCCGCTATCGGCGCCGACCTGCCCGTCGAGGAACCCACCGGCTCCATGGTCATCGACATCGGCGGCGGTACCACCGAGGTCGCCGTTATCGCTATGGGCGGCATCGTCGTCTCGCAGTCCATTCGTATTGCCGGCGACGAGTTCGATCAGGCCATCCTCACGCACGTTCGTGATGCCTACAACCTGGCCATCGGCGAGCGTACGGCAGAGGACATCAAGATCAAGGTCGGTTCCGCCGTGCCGCTCAAGGACGAGCTCGACGTTGAGGTCAACGGCCGCGACGTGATCACCGGTCTGCCCAAGACCGTGCGCATCGAGAGCGAGGAGATTCGTCGCGCGCTCAACAAGCCGCTCGACGAGATGGCCAAGGCCGTCAAGGACGCACTCGACGCTACGCCTCCCGATCTTGCCTCGGACCTTATGTACTACGGCATTTTGCTGACCGGTGGCGGCGCGCTGCTGCGCGGTCTCGACGTGCGCCTGCGCGATGAGACCGGTGTTTCGGTCAACGTCAGCCCCACGGCGCTCGATAACGTCGTTAACGGCTGTGCCCGCGTGCTCGAGGCCAATGCGTTTGATGGCGGCTTCGTCCAGACCAATGCTTAATTTCCAAAAGGTGGATTCCATTTGGCACGATCTTCGGGTTTCTCCACAAATCTGAATACCAAGCGACAATCAACGGGTATGCGCCCGTTGATTGTTTTCAGCCTGATTTCGGTGTTGCTGCTCACGTTTTACATCCGCGAGGGCGAGGCAGGACCGATTCATGCCGTGCGCTCGGGCGTGACGACGATTACCTCGCCGGTGCGCTTTGTGGGCTCGGCTGTGGCGGCTCCCTTCAATGCGATCGGTAACGTGTTCTCTAACCTTACGGCGTCGCAGGACACGCTTGACGAGCTTAAGAAGCAAAACGAGGAACTGACCTCTAAGGTTGCTGAGCTCTCCGAGGCTCAAAAGACCGCCGAGCGTCTGGAGGGGCTGGTCGGCCTGCAGTCGACCTATAACCTCAAATCGACCGCTGCTCGTATCGTTGGTGCCTCCGGCGATGCCTGGACCTCGACCGTTACCATCGACAAGGGCTCTGCCGACGGGCTTACCATCAACATGCCCGTGACGAGTTCTGCCGGTGTTATCGGCCAGATTATCGAGGTATCGGCCAAGACCTCTACCGTGCGCCTGATTGGCGACGAGAACTCCGGCGTATCCGCCATGGTGCAGGACACGCGCGCCCAGGGTATGCTGCAGGGTCAGGCTGACGGCACGCTGCGTCTTGAGTACGTGAGCGTCGACTCCGATGTTAAGGTTGGCGACATCATCGTGACCTCGGGCATTGGCGGTGTGTTCCCCAAGGGTCTACCGCTCGGCACCGTCTCGTCGGTTGAAAAATCCGCAAACGACGTGTACTACACCATTGTGGTGCGCGCCCAGACGACGGCCGAGAACAACGAGGAAGTGCTGGTCATCACCTCGCTGACCGACGAACAGTCGGCCTCGGATGAGGACGTGAGCACCGCTAATAGCACGCCGCAGGGAACGTCGCGCGATGCTGCGACCAAGACGAAGGACGAGAGCTCGGATGACGGTTCCGACACGTCCGAGACGACCGATTCCGGCTCGAGCGAGTAGGGGGCATGTCCATGGATCTACACGAGCAGGGGATGAGCTCCCGTACGTTTGTAATCGCCGCCATCGTGTGCGTGCTGCTGCAGGCAGGCCTGGCACCGCAGATCTCCATTGCGGGCGGTCGCGTCAACTTTATGATTATCCTGGTGTGCATAAGCGTGTTCTCGGGCGACCCGACCCGTGCCGTCGTGTGCGGTTTTTGCAGCGGCTTGTTCTATGACCTTTCCGCTGCCGTGCCGGTGGGCGTTATGTCGCTCCTGCTGACCGTGGGTTCTTTTGCCCTGGTGCATAGCGCCGCCGGTCAGACGGGCGGTACCCCGAGTGCGCGCGGCATCACTGTGGGTGCCTTCGCGCTCGTCATTAATGTGATCTACAGCATCATCTTGCTGTTTATGGGTTTGGAGACGAGCTTTGTCGTGGCGATCTTCGGCCATGCGCTGCCGTCTTCGATCCTGACGGGTCTGGTTGCCATTCCGTTTTTGATGTCCGGCGTCGTGCCGCAGTCCGGTTATGGATTCTCGGCACGTGGCGGACGCCAGACGGGCATGCGCTTTAAGCCCAAGACCCGTAAGCTCAAATAGGGGAGGCCTGTAGATGTCTTCCCAGATGACGGTTATTATCGCCGGTATCGTGCTGGTCGTGGCCATCGTGGTCGCGCTGGTCATCATGCGTCGCGGCGATTCCCGTTTTACCTACGATACGCAGCATGGAACGGCCCCGCGCGCCACCGAGGGCGAGGGCAATACCGCGGCGACCGCCTTTAAGGGCCGCTTCTCCATCCTCACCACGGGTGTGGGCGCGATGTTCGCGGCGCTTGCCGTCAAGCTGTGGGGTATGCAGATGGTCTCGTCGGACTATTACGAAAAGCAGGCTAATAGCAATCAGACGCGCACCGTTACCACACCCGCTGTGCGCGGCCGCATCCTCGACCGCAATGGCGTGGCGCTTGTCCAGAACCGTCCCTCACTTGCTGTCGTGGCCTACCGCGACCTTGCCGAGGATGAGGTTCTGGTTCGCCATCTTGCCAACGTGCTCGGTATGCCCTACGTGGCGGTTCTGCGCAATATTCAGGACAATTCCGAGGGCGCCCAGAGCCTGCATACCATCGCGACGGACGTCCGTCGCTCTACGGTTGCCTATATTCAGGAGCACGCCGGCGAGTTTCCGGGCGTCAAGATTGCCGAGCGTACCGAGCGTCAGTACCCGTACGGCGAGACGGCCTGTCACATTTTGGGCTATACCGGCACCATTACCTCCGAGCAGCTCGAGGCCCAGAATAAGAAAACCTCTGGCGATGATGATGCTTCTGCTGGCCGGATTACGTACCAGTCGGGCGATATCGTGGGCCAGGCGGGTGTTGAGAGCTACTACGAAAACCTGCTGCAGGGTATTCGTGGCGAGCAGACCGTCAAGGTCGATGCCTCGGGCAATGTGACCGGTCAGGCCGGCGCCGTGCCCGCCAAGGCCGGCTCCGACATTAAGCTCACGCTCGACCTTAAGATCCAACAGGCCTGTGAGACGGCGCTGGCGAGCGCCATCGAGCTTGCCAAGACCACTGGCTACAGCAATGCCGGCAACGGCGCTGTGGTGTGTCTCGATCCCAACAATGGCGAGATCCTGGGTATGGCGAGCGAGCCCAAGTTCGATCCGTCCGTCTTTATCGGCGGCGTCTCAAATGACGTGTGGACCGAGCTCAATGACGACAAGGGTTCGCACCCGCTGCTCAACCGCGCCATTAGCGGACAGTACATGTCGGCCTCGACCATCAAGCCGCTCTCGGCACTGGCTGGTCTTGAGTTTGGAACCTACACTTCAACGCAGACAACCAACTGCACGGGCTATTGGACGGGCTTGGGCAAGGCTTGGGGCAAGCGCTGCTGGCTGACGTCTGGCCACGGCACCATGACGCTGCAGTCGGGTATCGCCAACTCGTGCGACCCCGTCTTCTACGACATGGGCAAGGCGTTCTTTTATGACGAGCAACATTCCGAGGGGCTGCAGGAGGTCTTTCGTCGCTGGGGCCTAGGCAAGACCTGCGGTATCGATCTGCCGAGTGAGGGCGCGGGCCGTATTCCCGATGCCGAGTGGAAGGAGTCGTATTTCACCGACGCCTCTGCCGAGGACCGCAAGTGGAATGCCGGCGATATGACCAACATTGCCATCGGCCAGGGCGACATCCTGGTGACGCCCCTGCAGATGGCGTGCGCCTACATGGGCCTTGCCAACGGCGGCAAACAGTACGTGCCTCACGTGTTTTTGTCTGCCGTGTCGCGCGATGGCGACGGCGATGCCTATAAGTACAACGGCAAGGGCAAGAAGAAGCGCCTGGAGGCCAAGATCAACAGCGATTCGGATTTGACTCTTGTTCGCAACGGCATGCACGACGTGATTTACACGGCATCGACGTCCCTGGCGGCTCACTTTGGCACCCTGACGCCGCAGGTATACGGCAAGTCGGGCACGGGCGAGAAAAGCGGCGAGGACGAATACGCGTGGTTCTGCGCCTATGCACCGGCCGATGATCCCAAGTATGTCATCGCTACTGTCCTGGAGCAGGGCGGCGGTGGCTCAGATACCGCGATGCATGTCGTGCGCGACGTGCTCGGCGTGATTTATGACGAGCCCGATACCTCTTCGGCCTCGGGCGATTCTTCGGTTCGATAGGAGGTTGCGATGGATTTTTCTCCGGCGGATCTGTTCCGTTCAACCAAGACCGGCTCTCGCAGCAGCCTGGACCGCGTCAACAAGCAACTTTCGGCCTCGCGCGGCACGTTTCGCCAAAAGGTGCATATCGGAGTTCTGCTTGCCACCGTGGCACTTGTTGCCTACGGCGCCATCATCATCTGGTCGGCTTCGCAGTTTAAGGCCGATGCCTCGTTCTCACGTCATCTGCTGGGCATTGGCATCGGGGCGGTGCTGGCGGTGCTGGTCTGGCGTACCGATCTGCGCGGCATCTCTAACTTCTCGACGGCGCTGCTCGTCATTGACCTTATTGTGATCTTCTCGCCCAAGATTCCGGGCCTGTCCTATACGGGCGGTCTGGGCATGACGGGCTGGATCAAGATTCCCGGTATCGGCTTGACATTCCAGCCGGTTGAGCTTGCCAAGCTCATCACCATCTTCTTTATTGCTACGCTTGGCTCGCAGTATAACGGTCGCATCGATACCGTTCGCGACTACGTCAAGCTCTGCGGCATGCTGTCCATTCCGTTTTTGGCCGTCGTTGCCATGGGCGACCTGGGATCGGGCCTGGTCGTGCTGGTTTCTGGCGCTATCGTCATTTGTATGAGCGGTGCACGTCGCGAATGGGTGCTGTCGACCCTGGCCCTGCTTGTGGGCCTGGTGGCCCTCGTCCTAGCGCTCGATTCGGTCTTTGATTCGTTGCTCGGCCACGATGTGCTCATCAAGCAGTATCAGATGAACCGTCTGACGGTCTTTATCGACCCCGATAATGCCGATTCGGACGATGCGTACAATCTGCAGCAGTCGCTTATCGCCGTTGGCTCGGGCGGCTTCTTTGGTAAGGGTTTGGGCCATGCGACGCAGTCGGCCGGCGGCTTTCTGCCTGAGTTCCACACCGACTTCGTCTTCGCCTTCCTGTCTGAGACCTTTGGCTTTTGCGGTTCCTTTTTGCTCCTGTGCCTCTACGTGCTGCTGATCTTTTCGACGATTCGCGTCGCCTTTAAGTGTGAGTCGCTGTTTTTGCGTCTTTCGTGTGTGGGCATCGTTGGCATGTGGGCGTTCCAGACCTTCGAAAACATCGGCATGTGCATCGGCATGATGCCGATTACCGGTATTCCGTTACCGTTTATTAGCTTTGGTTCGTCTTCGATGATGATTCAGCTGCTGACGGTGGGTATCGTACAATCCATATGGCGGCATCGTTCGGGCGCCGCGTAACCGCTGGAGGGGTTTGCTATGAAAATTCCCGTAGATAAGCTGACCCGCGCTTTTAAGATGGGCGCGTCCGTTAAGAAGGATTCCGATACGCCGGTGCGCGTCTCGGTCTATCTGGATTCGTCCGCCTCGCGCTTTCTGGCCGAGACGGTGCGTGACGCCTTTGTGCCGCTGACGACCTCGGGCATTGTGCGCGTCGAGCGTCTGGGGGAGGAGCGAATTGCTCCAAAGACCGATACCGATGTGGTGCTGGTGCTCTCGTGTGGTTCCGACCGCTTGGAGAGTGCCGTGCAGGAGCTCGTGATCGCCGGCGCGCCCGTGTGCGTGCTTGCCGAGTCTGCTGTGGAGGTGCCGTTTATCGAGGAGTCCACGCCCATGCTCGGCGTGGTAGCGGCAACCGATAAGACGTATCTGCTCGAGACGCTTGCCCGCTGGATTCTCGATCGCACCGACAAGGAAACAGCTTTTGCGGCGAATTTTGCCTTCATGCGCATCGCGGCTGCTAATCGCATCATCACCTCGTGCGCGCTCACCAATATGGCGACCGGTGCGCTGGTGTTTTTGCCGGGCGCCGATTATCCCGTTATGGCGCTGGCGCAGGTGGGCATGCTCTTTGAGCTCGCTGCCGTCTTTGGACGCGGCATTAAGCCCGAGCGCGGCTACGAGGTCGCGGGCGTGCTTGCCGGCGGTCTTGTGATCCGCGCGGTCACCCGCGCACTCGTCAAGCAGACGCCGCATATTGGGTTTGCCGTCAAGGCGCTCACTGCTGCCGCGGGCACCTATGGCATGGGCCGTGCGCTCGTTTCGCTCTACGAGCGCGATGTCGACTACAGCCGTGCCAACGAGGTGGTCACTTCCACGTTCTCCCGTGTTCGCGATCTGGTGACCACCGTCGCGGGCGCTACCCGTCCTATGGCGTCCTACCAGGACGCATCCGATCTCGCAGCTTAGGGGTTTTCCGTTGCGCGTTGCATACCAAGACTGTTTTCATTTAATTGAGCCGCTGCTCGCCAAGGTCGAGAAGCCGAGCCGCTATATCGATCACGAGTGGGGCACGCTTTCCAAGGCCGATGCCGACTACCGTTGCTGCCTGATCTACCCGGACGTATACGAGGTCGGTCTGCCCAACCAGGGTATCGCCATCCTCTACAACATCCTTAACCAGGCCGAGGGCATCTCCTGCGAGCGCGGCTATGTGCCGTGGCCCGATATGGGTGACGCCATGCGCGAGGCGGGCATTCCGCTGCTGTCGCTCGAGGGCGCAGCGCCGGTCGCTTCGTTTGATATCGTCGGCCTGCATGTGCCGCACGAGATGGCGGTGACGAACTTCCTCGAGGCACTCGACCTCGCTGGCATTCCGCTGTTAGCGGCCGACCGTACCGAGGACGACCCCATTATCATCGCCGGCGGCCCCTCGGTGTACAACCCCGAGCCGTACGCGGCCTTCTTCGATGCCATCCTCATCGGCGAGGGCGAGGAGTCGCTGCTCGAGACCTGCCAGCTGCATCGTCGCCTGCGCGACGAAGGAGTCCCGCGCGCACAGATTGTTGAGCAGCTTGCATCCATTGCCGGCAACTACGTGCCGTCGCTCTATGAGGTTCGTCACGACGAGCCCTGTTCGCCGCATGGCTACACCGTGCCGCGTGAAGGCAAGAATGCGCCGACCGTGGTCTACAAGCGCGTCGTCGAGGATTTCGGCGCCACGAATCCGCTGTCGCAGTCGTGTGTACCCTATGCGCAGCTGGTCCACGACCGCCTGTCTATCGAGATCCTGCGCGGCTGCGCCCGCGGCTGTCGTTTTTGCCAGGCCGGCATGACGTATCGCCCAGTGCGCGAGCGCTCGGCCGACCAGATCGTCTCGTCGGTGATTCAGGGTCTGGAAAAGACCGGCTATGACGAGGTGTCGCTGACCTCGCTCTCCACGACTGACCACTCCTGCATTCGCGACGTGCTCGGCAGGCTCAACCGTCGCCTGGAGGATACGGGTATTCGCGTATCTATTCCGTCGCAGCGCCTGGATTCGTTTGGCGTGGATATGGCCGAGTCGGTCGCCGGCGAAAAGAAGGGCGGCCTGACGTTCGCGCCCGAGGCCGGCAGTCAGCGCATGCGTGACATCATTAACAAGAACGTGACCGAGGAGGACCTGGACCGTGCGGCCAAGGCGGCCTTCGAGGCCGGCTGGAACCGCATGAAGCTCTACTTTATGATGGGCCTTCCCGGTGAGCGCGACGAGGACATCGTAGCCATTGCCAATCTGGCCGATCACGTGCTGGAGCTCGGTCGTTCCGTGGTGCCCAAGGCTCGTCGCGGCTCGATTTCGGTATCCATCTCGGTTTCGGTCTTTATCCCCAAGGCTGCCACGCCGTTCCAGTGGTGCCCGCAGCTCGACTACGACGACGTCAAGCGTCGCCAGAAGCTGCTTATCACGAGCGTTCGCAACCGTGCCGTCCGCGTGCATTACCACGATGCCGAGACCTCGCTCATCGAGGCCGCGCTGTCCCGCGCCGGTCGTGACATGACGCCCGTCATCATCGATGCTTGGCGCTCGGGCTCTCGCTTTGACGCCTGGGTAGAGCATTTCTCGCTCGATAACTGGAAGGAAGCTGCTGCCAAAAACGGCATCGACCTCAATGAGCTCGTGCACCTGCCCTACGAGTTGGACTGGCGCCTGCCGTGGGAGCACGTGAGTCCCGGCTGCACGCGCGGCTTCCTCGAGCGCGAGTACCGTCGCTCGCTCGAGGGCGTCACGACTCCCGACTGCACCCGCACGTCGTGCACCGGCTGCGGGATCTGCCCCACGCTCCACGCCAATAATGTATTGATGGGTGATCGCGCATGAGTGAGCGCCTGACCGACAACCCCTCGCTCTTTAGGCTTCGTGTTCGCTATGGCAAGCGCGACCGCCTTAAGTACCTGGGCCATCTCGAAGTAATCCATACCATTGAGCGCATCGTGCGCCGTGCGGGACTTCCCTATGCCGTCACGCAGGGCTTCTCTCCGCACATGCGCGTGGGCTTCTCTTCGGCGCTACCGGTTGGTACGTCGTCGACCTGCGAGTGGTATGACCTGTTTATGACCGAGTTCGTGGCGCTCGACGAGGCGTTTGGGCGCCTGGCTGCGGCGTCTCCGGCCGATCTGGCGCCCATCGAGGCGGCGTACATCGACGTGCGCACGCCGGCGTTGACGGCGCAGCTCACGCGCCTGTCGTATCGCATCGACCTGCACTTGGATCCCGAGGCGCCCGTAAGCCCCGACGAGGTGCGTCGTGCGATCGACACGCTGCGCGCGGACCATGGCATCGACTACGCGCGCGGCAAAAAGAGCAAGCGCTTGGATTTGGATCACACACTCGTGGGCTATGAGCTCACGGCGGGGGAGCGCCCGGACCATCTGGTGCTCATGCTCGACACCCATGCCGACAACGAGGGCTCCATGCGTCCGGAAATTTTGCTTTCCGCTGCTGATGTTTTGTTGCAGGGCTTGACCCCGGGCGTGGATGCACCTATTGTTTCCACCGGTATGCAAGACCTCGTGACCATCTGCTCCTACGATGTCGAGCGTCAGAATCAAGCATGCGAGGACGACGAGGGCCGACTCGTCAGCCCCATACCTGTGCGAACTTGTGGATTTGCTCCACATACTCGTTGACGGGGGTATTTTCGCCTGCTACTATATTCGGCTGTTGCACTAACTGATGCATGAAGGGCAAGTAAACATGTACGCAATCGTTAACACGGGCGGCAAGCAGTACAAGGTCGCCACCGACGATGTCATCACCGTCGAGAAGATCGAGGGCAATGAGGGCGACAAGGTCACCCTGCCGGTTATCTTCCTCAACGATGGTAAGAAGATCGTCACCGATCCCGACAAGCTGGCCAAGGCCAAGGTTACCGCTCAGATCGTTGAGCAGTTCAAGGGCGAGAAGCAGCTGGTCTTCAAGTTCCACAAGCGTAAGCGCTATCGTCGTCTGAAGGGTCACCGTCAGCAGCTCACCAAGCTGAAGATCGTGAAGGTCCAGGCTACGTCCCGCGCCAAGAAGGCTGTCAAGGCAGAGGCCGAGGCTGTTGCCGAGGCTCCCGTCGCCGAGTAGATTACACTCGTAACGAAAGAGTAGGTATACACAATGGCACACAAAAAAGGACTCGGTTCCTCCCGTAATGGCCGTGACTCCCGCGGTCAGCGCCTTGGCACGAAGCGCTATGCCGGCCAGACGGTAACCACGGGCACGATTCTCGTCCGTCAGCACGGCACTCACATCCACCCGGGTGAGAACGTTGGCCGTGGCAAGGACGACACGCTGTTCGCGCTGGTCGACGGTACCGTTGAGTTCCACAAGGGTATCAAGCACAGGGTCAGCGTACGCCCGCTCGCGAACGCGTAATTCACCCTTCATAGAGCACATATGTGGGAGGCACTTGAGTTTTAGGATTCAAGGGTCTCCCTCTTTTTTGTAGGAGGCGATTCTGTTGTCACAGTTCACCGATATCAGCCGCATTAACGTGTGCGGCGGCGACGGCGGAGCCGGATGCATGTCGTTTAGGCGTGAGGCATTTGTCCCCAAGGGCGGCCCCGATGGCGGCGACGGCGGTCGTGGCGGCAATGTCGTCATCCAGGCCGATGCTCAGCTGTCTTCGCTGATCGATTACCGCTTTAAGCATCACTTCCGCGCCGAGCGCGGCACGCACGGGCAGGGTGCCCGTCGTAACGGTAAGAGCGGCGAGGACCTGATTCTCAAGGTCCCTATGGGTACCGTGGTGCGCGAGCTCGACCCCGAGACGCAGACCCCGATGTTCGAGATTGCCGATCTGGTGCACGATGGCGAGCGCGTTGTCGTGGCCCCTGGTGGCGCCGGCGGCTTGGGCAACACGCACTTTGTGACGTCGGTGCGCCGCGCGCCCGCGTTTGCTCAGCTGGGCGAACCGGCAGAGGAGCACTGGATTGAGCTCGAGATGAAGCTTATGGCCGATGCCGCACTCGTGGGCTTTCCCTCGGTGGGTAAGTCATCGCTCATTGCACGCATGAGTGCCGCCCGCCCCAAGATTGCTGACTACCCGTTTACCACGCTCGTGCCCAATCTGGGCATGGTGCGTGCCGGCGAATATTCTTATGTCGTTGCCGACGTCCCCGGTCTTATCGAGGGCGCGAGCGAAGGCAAGGGCCTGGGTCACCAGTTCTTGCGCCACATTGAGCGTACGGCCCTGATCATGCATGTCGTCGACATGACGGGCGGTTTTGAGGATCGCGATCCGGTTGAGGACTATCGCATCATCAACCGCGAGCTCGAGCAGTATGGCGCTGAGCTTTCGGAGCGTCCGCAGATCGTTGTCGCCAACAAGTGCGACGCGCCGGGCACGGCCGACAAGATTGCCGACCTCAAGCGCGCAGCGCTCGACGATGGACATATGTTCTTTGCCGTGTCTGCCGTGACGGGCGCCGGTCTCAATACGTTGATGCTTGCCGTAGGTGAGCAGGTGGCCAAGCTCCGCGCCGAGCTGGCGGTCTCCGATGAACCGGTCGACCTGCGCGACGATGAGTGGGAGCGCCGCCGCCTGCAGCGTGAGAAGCGTTTCCGCATTGTCCAGGAAGAGCCCGGTGCCTTCCGCGTGGTCGGTCGTGCCATCGAGCGCATGGTCATCCAGACCGACTGGGAAAACGAGGAAGCCGTTATTTACCTGCAGCATAAGTTTGCGCGTATGGGTGTTGACGACGCGCTCGAGAAGGCCGGTTGCCGTGCGGGCGACGAGGTCCGCATTTGCCAGCGCGCCTTTGACTTTGAGGGCGCCGAGAACTTCTCGGAGTACGAGGAGCTCGAGGATGCTGGCGAGGACGTTGCCGTTGAGGCCATTGACGTGGCCGATGCTGCGGATGAGGGCGTCGAGGTTGTTGATGCGGCGGATGCCACGGACGATGCCGAGACCTCGGAGAGCGAGTAAGCCATGTCGCTGCGCGGTGGAATCGGTTTGCCCGAGCTTCCTCTAGAGGACGGGCAGGAGTTTAGGCTTGGCATTATGGGTGGCACCTTTGATCCCATCCATTACGGGCACCTGGTGACCGCCGAGCAGGCGCGCGAGTCGCTCGACTTGGACGCTGTGCTCTTTATGCCGGCGGGCTCTCCTGCCTTTAAGCTTGACAAGCCGGTGACGCCTGCCGAGGACCGTTACGCCATGACGGTCCTCGCCACCGCCGCGAACCCGGCCTTTTTGGCGAGCCGGTTCGAGATCGACCGTCCGGGCGTAACCTATACGGCCGATACGCTTCATGCCCTTCGCGACTTTTACCCGCCGCAGGTAAAGCTCTACTTTATTACGGGCGCCGACGCGATTATCGATATTGTGACCTGGCATGATGCCGAACGAATCGCTGAGCTTGCTACCTTTATTGCGGCGACACGACCGGGCTTTGATATCGATACGGCGCGTGCCCGAATCAAAGAGTCGGGGCTGCCGTTCGACGTGCGCTATATTCAGATTCCGGCGCTGGCGATCAGCTCGACGAACATTCGCAAGCGAGTTGCCCGCGGTATGAGCGTGCGCTATCTTACGAGCGAGTCCGTGCTCGGCTACATTCGCAAACGCAGGCTATATGCCGATTTGGGCCAAGAAGATTTTGAGTGATGGGGGTCTACGTTGTCGGTAGAGGATCAGTTTGAGGGCGATGAGCACGCGCTGCTCAAGCGCATTCAAGAGCTGCTCGATGTTCGAATGAAGGATAAGCGCAAGCGCTATGTGCATTCGCTGGGTGTTGCCGAGACCGCACTTCATCTGGCCGAGGTCTACGGCGTTGACCGCTTTGATGCCGCTGCTGCCGGTCTGATCCACGACTGGGACAAAGTGCTCTCCGACGACGAGCTGGTTACGCGCGCTCTGCATTACGGCATTAAGATTGCCGGCTCTCCTTCCGCCGCGACGCCGCTTTTGCATGGTCCTGTTGCCGCCTATGAGCTTCCGCAGCTTTTCCCCGAGTTGTCGCCTGCTGTTTTCCAGGCTGTCGACCGTCACACCGTTGGCGCCTGCGACATGACGCCGCTCGATATGGTGGTCTTTGTGGCCGATGCCATCGAGCCCAACCGTCACGGCGACTATGCCCATGCGCTGCGCAAGATGGTGAGGAAGTCCTCGCTCGATGAGTTGTTCTTCTCCTGTTTTGCGCAGGGTCTGGTCTATGTGATCCAGTCCGGGCGCTATCTTTATCCCACGGCTATTACGATTTACAACCATTACGCCCAGCTGCGCTAGCTCGGGTGTGTCTAGAAAGAGGTATTCCATGGCCGATGAGACCATGACCGACGAGCAGATTCTTGAAGGTGTGGAGCACAAGAGCTTCGTTGCCACGTCCGACCGCACCGCTGCCTCGCTGTCCACGAGCGGTGTCGCCGCCGAGGATGTCGCCCGCGCCGCCGCGCAGGCCGCCTACGACAAGAAAGGCGAGGACGTGCAGGTGCTCGATCTGACCGAGCTCTCCGACGTGTGCGATTACTTTGTGCTCGCCACCGGTACCAATAACCGTCAGGTCGATTCGATCGTCGACGAGATCGAGGAGAAGGTCGTCGAGGCTTGCGGCGAGCATCCGTTCTCCATCGAGGGCCGTGAGCAGAAGACCTGGATGCTCATGGACTACGGTTCGGTTGTCGTCCACGTCTTCACTCCCGAAGCCCGCGACTTCTACCGCCTCGAGAAACTCTGGGGAGACGCTCCGCAGCTCCCCCTCAATCTCCTCTAGTAGCTCATTTGAGACGGGGGTTTTAGCTACCCTCACGCATATCGCCGGGCAGTTGCGGTTTTCCGCACCTGCCCGGCTCTCTTTTTGCCCAAAGGCGGTTAATCGTTGAAGCGGGATTGGCGGCCGAAGGATAGGGCGGTGTCGCCGAACTTGTCGCGGACGGCGTCAATTGCGACGGAGAGGTCGCGTCGGTCGCTGGATTGGGCCCCGCGGTCATCGACTTCGCAGAACAGGTCGGTTTGGATACCGCCCTGATGGTCAAAGTCGCTCATCCCGATACCCGCCAGACGCACATGCATGCCTTCCTGCCAGATGTTGTCGAGCAGTTCGAGCGCAACCGCCACAAAGATGTTCTCATCGTCGGTCGGATGAGGCAGCCGGCGCTGTGCCGAGCGACCGCTTCCATACGAATACTTGAGCTTGAGCGTCACCGTGGCGCCCGTCAGTCCCTGACGGCGCAGGCGGCGTCCCACTGACTCGCCCAACAGCGCAATCGCCGCTTCGATGTCCCCGCGCTCAGTCAAATCTTTCGCAAAGGTGCGCTCATTGCTCACCGATTTAACCTCACGCTCTTCATCGAGACTTGTGACTTCGGAGATTTCGAGTCCCAGCGCACGCTGGCGCATGCGTTCGCCGTTGACGCCAAAAATAGAGGCCAAGGTGGATTCCGGTGCACGTGATAGCTCGCCGAGCGTGTAGATGCGCATACGGCGCAGTCGCTCCTCGGCCGAGCGCCCGATGCCGCTCATGGCAGACACTGGTAGCGCGGCCAAAAAGCGCTGTTCCGTCCCGGGGCGCACAATCGTCAATCCAAACGGCTTGTCACGCTCGCTTGCGATCTTTGCGACCGTCTTGTTGCAGCCCACGCCAATGGAGCAGGTCACTCCCAGCGCTGCCACGCGGTCGCTTATACGCCGCGCAACCAGTCGCGGGTCTTCGGGCGCAAAGCGACCCGGTGTGATATCGATAAAGGCTTCGTCGATGGATACGCGCTCTACGCGCGGCGTTTCCTCGGCAAGAATCGCCATGACCTGCGCGCTCACCTCGCGGTAGCGATCAAAGTGCCCGTGCGTCCAAATGGCTTGCGGGCACAAGCGCCGCGCCTCGGCCGAGGCCATGGCAGAGTGCACGCCAAAGCGACGCGCCTCATACGAACACGTGGACACGACGCCACGCGAATCGGCGTCTCCGCCCACGATGAGCGGCTTTCCGCGCCATTCGGGATGATCGAGCATCTCCACGCTCGCAAAAAACGCATCGAGGTCCATGAGGCCCACCGCCGGACCCGTCCAGGGAGGCGGCGTGACGCCCATGGCATCCTCATAACCGTATGTATGTTCGCGTATTTCCATGTCATGAGTATACCGCGCAGCTCATGTGGGGTGCGTGTATGTGCTTGCAAATCCCGAATTCTTGTCTAAGATATGGATTTGCCCTCGACTACACCGAAGAAGTTGGTCTCACGGACTTCACCTGCCCGCGTCGATGGCGTATTATGTTCAACTGTTTGTTTGTAGTTGCAGCCTAAAGCTGCTTGGTTGGAGGAGTTTCCTTTGGCAGTCAAGATTCGCCTTGCTCGTCACGGCGCTAAGAAGCGTCCGTACTACCGTGTCGTCGTCGCCGATTCCCGCGCCCCGCGTGACGGTCGTATCATCGAGGAGGTTGGCCGCTACAACCCGATGACCGCCCCCAAGACCATCAACCTCGACCTCGAGAAGATCGCCGACTGGCAGTCCAAGGGCGCTCAGCTCACCGACGCCGTCGCCGCTTTGGTCAAGGCTGCCAACGAGGGCGAGAAGACCGAGACCGTCGTCAAGAAGTCCAAGAAGCAGCTCGCCAAAGAGGCTGAGGCCGCTAAGGCTGCCGCTGAGGCCGCTGAGGGCGCCGAGGAGTAAATCGTGCCTGAGGTTGACGCTGCACAGCTCGAGGGTGAGGCAATGCTCTCAGATCGCATCGCCGATCTCGTCGAATATCTCGTTGTTCAGATCGTCGACGACCCGGATTCCGTGAGCCTTGAGGTCATCGATGGTGACGACGCCTCTACGATTGAGGTTTCTGTCACCGAGGATGACGTCGCTAAGGTCATCGGCCGTCGTGGCCGTACCATCAAGGCCATTCGCACGCTCGCCCGTGCACTGGCCGCTCGCCTCGACACTGCTGTCGAGGTAGAGGTTCTGGGCTAGGACCTTGAGGTCCCAGTACAAAAACATCGCCCGTGTGGTCAAGCCGCACGGAAGGAAGGGGGAGGTCCTCGCGCAGCCGCTGCGGGGGCTTCCTTCTGTATTAGAGCCGGGTATGCGCGTCGCCCTGACGCCGCCGGCGCTCAAGCGCGACCGCTTTTGCACGGTCGTGTCCGTCACCGATACGGGCGATGGCGATCTGGTCTCGTTTGAGGGCATTGACGACTTGACGGCCGCCGAGGGCATCACGGGATGCTATGTGTTGACAAATCGTGACGATTTTGAGCTCGATTCACTCGACGCCGCCTATACCGACCTGATGGGTCGCGAGGTGGTCGACGAGCGCTTCGGTTCACTCGGCACGATCGTCGAGATCATGTCGACGCCCGCTAACGATGTTTGGGTTGTCGAGGGTGATCGGTACGGCGAGGTACTGATTCCCGTGATCGAGCAGGTTGTGCTCGATCTTCCCGACACAGGAACAATTTCCGTCCACGTTATGGACGGCCTGATCGATATGGACAAGTAGGGAGGACAACATGCTGATTGAGACCCTTTCGGTCTTTCCCGAGATGTTTGAGCCCGTCATGTCCACATCGATTTTGGGCCGCGCCCGCAAGGCCGGCCTTTTTGATTTTAAGGCGTATAACCTGCGCGACTGGACGCACGACCGCCATCGTACCGTCGATGACGAGCCGTACGGCGGCGGGCAGGGCATGCTCATGAAGGTCGAGCCTATTGCCGAGGCCATCGAGGCTATTAGCTCCGAGGGTCCTAAGCCCACCGTGGTGTTTTTTACCCCCTGTGGCGAGCCCTTTACACAGCATGTGGCCGAGCGCCTGCTCAAAAGCGAGCGCTTGCTGTTTGTGTGCAGCCGTTACGAGGGTGTCGACGAGCGTGCCTATGCGTATGCCGACGAGCGCCTGTCGATCGGCGATTACGTGCTCACGGGCGGCGAGCTTCCCGCTATGGTCGTTGCCGATGCCGTCGTACGCCTGATTCCCGGCGCCCTTGGTGACGAGATGAGCAACGTGGACGAGTCGTTCTCGACCGCCGAGGACGGAGGCCTGCTCGAGTATGCGCAGTACACTCGCCCTGCTGAATTCAACGGCGAGGGCGTGCCGCCGGTGCTCGTGAGCGGTGACCATGCCAAGGTTGACGCCTGGCGCCGTAAGAATGCCATCGAGCGCACCTGTCACTGGCGTCCCGACCTGATCGAGACGGCGCGGCTCACGCCCCAGGAGCGTGCATATGCGCAGGAGATCCTTGACGCTTCGTATTCGCAGAGCAAGGAGTGAGTATGGTTCCTACGCAACATTCCGCGTTGAGGGGCGCTTTTGAGTGGATCGCGGTCATCGCGATCGCGCTTGTGGCCACCTTCCTGATCCGCACCTTTGTGGTCGAGCCCTTTGTGGTGCCCACCGGCTCTATGGAGGACACAATCGAGATTGGCGACCAGATCCTGGCGCAAAAGGTGAGCCTCGAGCTCGGTCAGCCCGTCAAGCAGGGCGATATCGTGGTGTTTCACAACCCCGATGGCACCTCCGAGCATGATGTTCTTGTCAAGCGCGTTATTGCCACGGCCGGCCAGACGGTCGACCTGCAGGACGGCAAGGTGGTCGTTGACGGCCAAGCGCTCGACGAGGACTATACGGCGGGCATGAGCTGGCCACTTTCGGTCCAAGCGCCCGGCGCCCAGGTGAGCTATCCCTACACCGTCCCCGACGGGTGTGTGTGGGTGATGGGCGACAACCGAGAGAACTCAGCCGACTCCCGCTATTTTGGGCCGGTCGACCGCTCCGATTTAATGGCCGTGGCACTCGTTCGCTACTGGCCGCTCAACCGCATCGGCGCTATCGACTAAAAACCGCTATAGTACAGTACCTAACCGTGTAATCGTTTCGACGAGGGGATATTAGAGGCATGAACGCTTCATCGCTTTCCTTCCAAGACATCATCCTGCGCCTCCAGCAGTACTGGGGCGAGCAGGGCTGCGTCATTATGCAGCCCTATGACTCCGAGGTCGGTGCCGGTACCTTCCATACCGCGACCACGCTGCGCTCGCTCGGTCCCGCCGAGTGGCGCACCTGCTATGCGCAGCCCTGCCGCCGTCCCGCCGACGGCCGCTACGGCGAGAACCCCAACCGCATGCAGCACTACTATCAGTTCCAGGTGCTCATCAAGCCCTCGCCGGTTAACGCCCAGGAGCTCTACCTGGGTTCGCTGGCCGCCATTGGCCTGGACCCCAACGACCATGACGTCCGCTTTGTCGAGGACGACTGGGAGAGCCCGACGCTGGGCGCCTGGGGCCTTGGCTGGGAGGTCTGGCTCAACGGCATGGAGGTCACGCAGTTTACGTACTTCCAGCAGGTGGGCGGTATCGAGGTCGACCCCGTGCCCGTCGAGATCACCTATGGCCTGGAGCGTATCGCCATGTACGCCCAGGGCGTCAACTCGGTCTACGACCTGGTGTGGAGCTACCTGCCCGACGGAACGCCCATGACCTATGGCGACGTGTTCCTCGAGAACGAGCGCGAGTTCAGTGCCTATAACTTTGAGGTCGCCAACGTCGAGATGATGCGTCAGAAGTTTGACGACTACGAGGCCGAGTGCCATTCCTGCCTGGAGCGCAAACTGCCGCTGCCCGCATACGACTGTGTCATGAAGTGCAGCCACGCTTTCAATCTGCTCGATGCCCGCGGCGCGCTGTCCGCGGTCGAGCGTGCTAACTACATCCTGCGCGTCCGCGCCGTCGCTAAGGCGTGCTGCGAGGCCTACATGGCCGAGGTCGCCGGAGTCAACGAGAATGCCGACCAGGAAGGCGAGGTGGCGTAAGCCATGGCAGACGCTAAGGATTTCCTGTTTGAAATTGGTACGGAGGAAATGCCCTCCGCACCGTTGAACAATGCCGTCAAGCAGCTTGGCACCATGATCGCCAAGGGTCTCGACGAGGCCGGTCTGGCCCACGGCGAGGTCCGTGTGATCTCGAGCCCGCGTCGCCTGGCTGCGCTCGTTGCCGACGTCGCCACCGCGACTGATGAGGTTCACGAGGTCAAGCGCGGCCCCGCGGCCAACATCGCCTTCGACGCTGACGGTAACGCCACCAAGGCCGCCCAGGGCTTCGCCCGCAAGTGCGGTGTGGCTGCCGAGAATCTGGTTCGTCGCGAGGACACCGACGGCCGAGAGTACGTCTTTGCCGAGAAGAACATTCCTTCCGCTCCGGCCACCCCGATCCTGACGGCCCTGTGCGAGAAGACCATCGCCGGCCTGCAGTGGCCCAACTACCGTTCTCAGCGCTGGGGCCACGAGCACGCCACGTTCGTGCGTCCGGTCCGCTGGATCTGCTGCCTTTTGGGCGAGGACGTCGTGCCCGTGTCGTTTGCCGACGTGACGAGTGGCAACACCACGCGCGGCCATCGCGTCCTGGGCCCCGGTGACCATGTGGTCGCCAGCCCCGCTGTTTACGAGCAGGTGCTCGAGGACGCCGGCGTGCTTTCTGCCGAGCGCCGTCGTGAGGCCATCCTTGCCGGTATCGCCGAGGTCGAGGCCGCCCGTCCTGGCTGCCACGTCGATACGCCCAAGAAGGTCTTCGAGGAGGTCATCAACCTCTGCGAATGGCCGACGGTGCTCGTCGGTACCTTCGATGAGGAGTTCCTCAAGGTCCCGCACGAGATCATCTGCGAGTCTATGCTCACCAACCAGCGCTACTTCCCGATTTATGACGGCGAGGGCAAGCTGACGCGTGAGTTCGTGGTCGTCTCCAACAGCAAGCCCGAGAATGCCGAGCGCGTGATTGACGGCAACGAGCGCGTCGTGCGCGCCCGTCTGGACGACGCCAAGTTCTTCTACGAGGAGGATCTGAAGATCTCCCTCGACGAGTTCCGTGAGCGCCTGGCCAAGGTCGCCTTCCAGGAGAAGCTCGGCAGCGTGCTTGCCAAGTCCGAGCGTATTGAGCAGCTCGCGCTCGCTATTGCCCGCGAGGCTCACCTGGGTGCCCATCTGGCCGCTGATGCCGGCCGCGCCGCACATCTGTGCAAGGCCGACCTGGTGTCCAACGCCGTCGTCGAGTTCACGAGCCAGCAGGGCGTGATGGGCGGTTATTATGCCTCCGCGATGGGGGAGAACGACGAGGTCGCCCACGCCATTCGCGATCACTATCGTCCCCGCTTTGCCGGCGACGAGCTGCCCGAGGGCACCGCTGGCTGCATCGTGGCCTGCGCCGACAAACTCGATACCATTGCCGGTATTTTTTCCATCGGCGAGCCCCCGACCGGCTCTTCCGACCCGTACGCGCTGCGTCGCGCCGCTATCGGCATCATCAACATCCTGCGCGATCGTCTGCCGATCGACCCCACGTCGCTCATCGACTTTGCCCTCGAGCTCTACAGCGAGCAGGGCATTGAGTTTGACGCCGCCGCGGTCTCCCAGCAGGTTCGCGACTTCTTCCACGGCCGTCTGGTGAGCATGGCCCGTGACGAGAAGATCCCGGCCGATACCGTCGCCGCCGTATCCGCGGTGCACATCATTGCCCCGTCGGTCTTCTTCGCCCGCTGCGCCGCCCTCGACGAGGCCCGCAAGAACGACGCCGAGACCTTCGACAACCTGGCGACTGCCTACGCCCGCGCCGCGCATATCTCCAAGCCCGAGCTGGGTGTGGAGTACGACCGCAGCCTGATGGGCGAGGTCGAGCTTGCACTTGCCGACGCCTCCGAGTTCGCTCAGACCGCTGTCGATGCCGCCCTTGCTGCCGAGGATTACCCTGCCGCGTTTGCCGCTCTGGCCGCCCTGCGTGCCCCCATCGACCGTTTCTTTGATGAGGTTATGGTCATGGACAAGGACGAACAGCTTCGCGATAATCGCCTTAAGCTGCTCAACCGCTTCGAGGCCGTTTTCTCCGGCATCGCCAACATTGGTGAGCTTGCCCGCAAAAAGTAAGCTAGCCTGCGCATAAGCGTAAAAGGAGCCCCGCATGGATTGCCCGGTCACCGCTCGTCCCACCGTTATCGTTATCTCCGACTCGCTCGGTGATACCGCTTGTGAGGTGGTGCTTGCGGCGTCCGGGCAATTTGATGAAGGGGCTTTTCGTGTTTTACGTCTGCCTAAGGTGACCTCGGTGGAGCAGGTCAAGTCGTTTGTGGGCCCGCGAGTCGATGCCGACCATCGCGATATCGCCGTGTTCCATACCATCGTCGACCCGGGGCTTCGTGCTCGCGTGCTCGACTACTTGGGCATGCTGCATATTCGCTCGGTTGACCTGATCGGGCCGTCGCTCGCGGTGCTGTCGTCCCTCATCGGTATGCCGCCCAAGGGCGTTGCGGGCGTGATTCACAAGACCGACGATCGCTATTTCCACCGTATCGAGGCCATGGAGTACTTTGTCGAGCACGATGACGGACGTGGCTGCGATGATCTGTCGGGTGCCGATATTGTGCTGCTGGGCGTGTCACGCACATCCAAGACGCCGCTGTCGATGTATTTGGCCTATCAGGGCTATAAGGTCGCCAATGTTCCGCTGGCGCACGGTATGGAGCCGCCCAAGTCGATTTACGAGGTCGATCCGATGCGTCTTTTCGGTCTGATTTCGACCGTCGATGTGATTTCCGAGATTCGCGATAGCCGCCTGGGCGACGACTATGCCCGTGCCGTTGCGGGCTCCTATGCCGAGCCTGAGAGTGTACGCAGTGAGCTCGAGGAGGCTCGCGCCCTCATGAAACGTCTGGGTTGCTTTGTGGTTCGCACCGACGGCAAGGCGATCGAGGAAAGCGCCTCCGAGATCATCGCTCACCTCGAAGAGATTCAAGAGGCAAGAGCCCACCGTGCCGCCCTCCGCGCTCAACAAAAGTAGCTAATTTGGGACGGGGCTTTTTTAGCTACCCTGGCTGAGGTTACGAGCTCTTTGGCCGATTGCCTGCGGGGGCAGCTAAAAAAGCCCCATCCCAAATTAGCTACTTATGATAAACCGATTTAGCAGTATTTCTTACATCTGACCTGCGAGTTCCTTTGTTGGTATCTTCATAAGGTAACCACCTTTACCTACCGTTTACCGCAGGTTTTAGCACGTTTACCAAACCGCGCATCCTCTGCTCAAGCCCGTTCAAATCCCGCCGTATAGTTCCCTCACGGCCCGCATCCGGCGGGTCGATTCGTTACCACGGTCGTGCGCGAGAGCGCATGGAAGGGGAAGTATCGTGAGCGATTGCAAGAGGGTTTACCGTTTTGGAACCGATGCCCAGGGCACTTGTGTCACCGAGGGCGACAAGTCCATGAACTTCGTGCTTGGCGGCAAAGGCGCGAACCTTGCCGAGATGAGCCGTATCGGCCTGCCGGTTCCCGGTGGCTTTACCATTACCTGCCAGACCTGCGTTGAGTACTCTGGTGCCGGCAACGTGTGGCCGGAGGGCGCGCTCGACGAAATCGTTGCCGCCGAGGTCGACCTCGAGGCCCGCTGCGGCAAGAAGCTCGGCGATGCCTCCGATCCGCTGCTCGTGTCGGTTCGCTCGGGCGCTCCGTTTTCCATGCCCGGCATGATGGATACGGTTCTCAACCTGGGCCTCAACGACGATTCCGTCCAGGGCCTTATCGCCCAGACGCAGAACCCGCGCTTTGCCTGGGATAGCTATCGTCGCTTTATCCAGATGTTCTCCAACGTCGTCATGGGTGTCGATGCCGACTTGTTCGAAAACGCCCTGACCCAGGCCCGCCTGGTCGCCGGCGTTCGCGTCGACTCCGAGCTATCGGCCGAGGACCTGCAGGAGCTCGTCGAGACCTTTAAGAGCATTTTCTCTGAGAACGTCGAGGCCGCCCTGTACCCCGAGCTCGAAGACGCCGACGGCAAGCCCGTCTTCCCACATGATCCGGAGCTCCAGCTGCGCCTTGCCATTCAGGCCGTCTTTGGCAGCTGGATGAACGAGCGTGCCTGCATCTACCGCAAGCAGCACGGCATTTCCGACGACCTTGGCACCGCTGTCAACGTCCAGGCTATGGCCTTTGGCAATAAGGGCGAGACCTCGGCGACCGGCGTCGCCTTTACGCGCAATCCGGCCGACGGCACCAAGGAGTTCTACGGTGACTTTCTGGTCAACGCTCAGGGCGAGGACGTCGTCGCCGGCATCCGTAACACCGAGCCCATCGCCGACCTCAAGACCACCCCGGGCCTCGAGTCCGCGGGTGAGGAGCTTGAGCGTGTCTTCCTGACGCTCGAGGATCACTACCGCGACATGTGCGATATCGAGTTCACTATCGAACAGGGTAAGCTCTGGATGCTCCAGACCCGCGTGGGCAAGCGTACCGCAACCGCCGCCCTGCGCATCGCTATCGAGATGGTCGGAGAAGGCCTCATCACCCGTGAGGAGGCCGTGAGCCGCATCGACCCCGCGCAGCTCGACCAGCTCCTGCACCCGCAGTTCGACTCCTCCAAGAAGTACGAGGCGCTCGCATGTGGCCTTAACGCCAGTCCCGGTGCCGCTGTGGGCGAGGTCGTGTTCTCGAGTGACGACGCCGTCGCACGTTCCTCCGAGGGTCAAAAGGTCATTCTGGTCCGCTGGGAGACCAACCCCGACGACCTGAAGGGTATGGTCGCCGCCGAGGGCATCTTGACGAGCCACGGTGGTAAGACGAGCCATGCCGCCGTTATCGCCCGTGGCATGGGTACCCCCTGCGTCTGCGGTGTCGAGCGTTTCCATATCGACGCGGCCGAGAAGGTCGTGCGTATCGAGGGCAGCGATCGCGTGCTGCACGAGGGCGACATCATCTCCATCGACGGAACCCAAGGCATTGTCGTTGATGGCGCTGTCGATTTGGTTTCCGCTGAGCTCACCGGCGACCTGGACACCATCCTGTCCTGGGCCGACGAGATCCGCCTGGACGAGACCGCAGGCCACGCCAACCACGTGCGCGTCAACGCCGACAACCCCGAGGATGCCGAGCTCGCGCTCGAGTTTGGCGCCGAGGCCATCGGCCTGTGCCGCACCGAGCACATGTTCCTGGGCGATCGCAAGAACATCATCCAGAGCTTTATCCTTTCTGGCGATGAGGCCGTGAAGCAGCAGGCCCTGGCCGATCTGCTCAAGGTTCAGACCGAGGACTTCTTGGCGATGTTCAAGACCATGTCCGGTCGCGATGTGGTCGTTCGCCTGCTCGATCCGCCGCTTCATGAGTTCCTGGATGATCCTCGCGAGCTTGAGGTCGCCATCACCAAGAAGGAGGCCGCCGGCGCCAGCGAGGAAGAGCTCGCCGCCCTGCGTGCCCGCCTGCGTCGTATCGACGGCATGGTTGAGTCCAACCCGATGCTCGGCCTGCGCGGCGTACGCCTGTCCGTCGTCTTCGGTGACCTGCCGCTCATGCAGGTTCGTGCCGTGGCAACGGCTGCCGCCCGCCTTATCAAGGAAGGCGTCGACCCGCGTCCCGAGATTATGGTCCCGCTCGTTTCCATTACGGCCGAGCACGTTCAGACTCGCGAGGTCATCGAGCGCGTGATTGCCGAGGTTTCCTCCGAGGAAGGTGTCGAGCTCAACATTCCCGTGGGCACGATGCTCGAGCTGCCGCGCGCCTGCATGGTCGCCGACGAGATTGCGCAGCACGCCGACTTCTTCTGCTTTGGCACCAACGACCTTACGCAGACGACTTTTGGTTTCTCGCGTGACGACGCCGAGGCCAAGTTCATCCCGCTGTACATGCATAAGAAGATCTTGAAGGACAACCCCTTCGAGACCATCGACTCGGCGGTGCTGGAGCTCGTGCGCATGGCCGTCGAGAAGGGCCGCGCTACCAACCCCGGCATGCACTTTGGCGTGTGCGGTGAGCACGGCGGCGACCCTAAGTCCATCAAGGGCCTGTTCAACGTTGCCGATGTGGACTATGTGTCCTGCTCGCCTTACCGCGTGCCCCTGGCGCGCCTGGCTGCCGCTCAGGCCAAGCTCGAGGCCAAGCGTTCCGCTTAACCGAGTCGCGTTCCATTTGCGCCTTTTATGCCCCCCTTCGCGCCGTCGCGCCCCCTGTGGACGCGGCGGCGTTTTACGTTGGTCCAATACATTGGCAACTGACGGGAGGACTGCGATGAAAAACCTCACCAGGTATTTGCAACGAGCGCGTCGTGGAGCACGGATGACCCTGTGCTGGGTGGTCGTTGCGGTCACGGCGCTTTGCGGGATGCCGACAGCCGGTTTTGCCCTTCAGGATGAATCACGCGACGAGCTCTATGGCGACGTGGTCAACCCGCTCACCATTACGGTCAACGATCGCGACTGCACGTTTGTAGATATCGATGACGGCAAGCTCGAGGGCCGTACCTCGATGTACGACAACGTCTCGTTCTACACGGCCGCCGTCAAAAAGGTGCTGCCTAACTGGGCATCGCTTGCCTATAACATCCTTGGCTATGGCGGAGGCGACGACTCCAAGGACTTTTTGTACTGGGACCACGCCGGTAAGGGCTTTGAGAAGGACTTCGGTAAGGGTCACTACATCTATCTGTATGATGCGCTTTCGGGCGGCAACGGTGAACATTCCGACGGCGCCGACAAGTCCATTCAAAGTGGCCTGACGTCGGCGAAAGGTCTGAACGCGGTCTATGAGCGCCTGACCGAAGATATCGCCGACTGCATCGGCCACAAGCTGACCGGCGAGGATTTTCGTAAATACGTGCCACTCGACGGCCTGTCGCAAGACACGAGCGAGCAAGACGTGATCTATGCCACCATCGCGTGCGTGGATAAGCTCGGCGGCACCTATCAGTACGATTTCAATGGCTTTGGCATCGCGTTCTATAACTTTAGAGTTCAGCAGCTCAACAGCGTGAACAAGCTCAACTGTGCGCCCGAGGACGCGCCGGGCTATTCCTTTGTCGATTCTAAGACCGAGCAGGAGCTCGTAACCTCGGCACTTAACGTCGGCTATGAGGACGCCTCGCAGAGTATCACGCTCGCCCGCGGTACCGAGGAGACGGTCGGCACGACCACTTCTGAATCCGCATCGTATTCCAAAGGCGGCTCGTGGGGCGCATCGGTGAGCCTCAAGGAGTCGCTTGGCGTGCCCGGAACGGTGAGCGAGGAGATCGAGACCTCGTTTTCGGCCGAAACCACGATGTCCCAGTTGTGGGAGGCGAGCAAGACCGAGGAAAAGTCGATCACCACGACGGACAATCAATCGGTCACCGTCAATATGACGATCCCGGCGCACACGCAGGTCAATAGCAAGCAGACGAGTTCTACCACAACGCTTTCCGAGGACTATGACCAGCCGGTGGGCGTGACGTTCGACGTGATCATCTTTAACATGAACGGCGAGTGCTACGACGACAACGCCGCCGTGCAGGAGTTCCATACCGCCGGTTATGACCAGCGCTCGTTCTACACCACCTTTGGCGATCAGTCGACCGACGCCGTGCAGAACCTGTTCCTGCGCTCAATCGCCCATCGTGGCGACGACGGCTACGATACCACCGCCGGAAACGTCACGAGCTGGTCGTATCGCACCAACAACCACATGGTGCGCGCCATCGATTGGAATTCGGTCCTGGCCGATCGCGAGGTGCCTTCGCGCAACGGTGGCGCCCCGCGCACGTGCAACGTGCTCAACGACATGGCCGCGACCTATCCCATGTCCATTACGGGTTCCAATCTGTCGTTTGAGTCGGTGACGGTCGATACGCAGCTGGGTACGCCGCAGCCTATTAAGCCCATCTCCAAGATTCTCGTGTCGCTGCAGACCGATAAGACCCGAAGGCTTACGGTTGGAGACGAAGACTCCATCTCTTCCTATCGCGTGCGTGCAAGGGATGAGGACGATGTTGACTACTACGGCTTTGTGAAGTCGTCGGGCGACTGGCGCGTGGTCGATAAAAAGGGCAAGGAATGCAAGTCCGACGTCATCGAGATCCAGACCGACCCTGTCACCCACGAGCAAGTCGTGGTGGGTAAAAAGGCCGGCACCGCCTACGTAAAGTACTTTATCCCCGAGGACACCTATGTGGACGTGAACGGGCATGTCTCGACCAATGACGAGATCGACGCCGCGGCCTATAAATATAAGATAAGTGACGTGGCGCCCGAGCCGTTTAACGGCAGTATCAAACTCGAGGGCTCGGCGCAGACCGTCGTCGGCGTCGAGGAAAATCTCAACGGTATCGAAGGCCTGACGGCTACGGTCTATGACACGACGGGCAAGGAAGTCGATAGAGTCTGCTGCTGGGAGGCCCAGGAGCTCGAGAGCAAGGGCATTTCGGTCGCGACAGACGGCACGATGACCGTCTCGCAACCGGGCACCTTCCATGTTCGCGCCTTTATTGACGGCGTGTATTCCGATTGGGCCGAGGTCATCGCCGCACCTGCACCGGTCGACCCAATGACGACCGTGGTCGAGACACCGGTGAGTGTTACGTCCGTATCTTCGGGGGATTCTTCGGCAACGACGGATAGCACGGCTCCTGCGCAGGGAGAGCATGCCGCTTCCGAAGCGAACGCGGCCGAGTCTGCTCCGGCGAGCGACGATGCCACCGCATTGGCTGATGACACCGTGCCCGCTGCCGCGAAGGATGCCTCGCCGATTCCTACGGGCCTCGTTACCGTTTTGACCGATATCTGCCGTTACGGCATCGATCACGGCCTCATCAGCACATCAAACAAGGAAGAGATGACCAAGCAGGACTTCGACATCTTGGGCATCCTGTACCTGATGGCGGACAGCCAGGACCTGGTGCCCCAAGACGCCGAGGACGCGATGAGCGAATGGGCCCATGACAACTATAATGACGAAGAGCTTGCCACCTGGAAGCAGCATGCGCTTTCGGTGCTGCTCGAATACGGCTATATCGCGCCCGGAACGACCGTGACGACGCCGACGACTGATGCTGCGGACGGCGCATAAGTGCAGAAAGAGTGCGTGTTTTTGTCTTTTTGCGCACGGGCAAAATAGTTCTTGCAGCCAAGGTCGTGGCGTGTATACTCGAATACGTTTGTTCAACTACGTGCCGGCCAAGGTGGTACGGCACCTCTAGAAGAGTAAGGAATTGCACATGGATTACATCCGCGCAATCGAGCGTCAGCAGATCCGCGAGGACATCCCGCAGGTCCGCGTTGCCGACAACGTCAAGGTTCACTACCGCATTAAGGAAGGCGACCGCGAGCGCATCCAGGTTTTCCAGGGTGACGTCATCCGCATGGCCGGCGCCGGTGCCCGTGAGACCTTCACCGTCCGCAAGATTTCCTTCGGTGTCGGTGTTGAGCGTACCTTCCCGCTTCACAGCCCCAAGATCGCCAAGCTCGAGGTCGTCCGTCATGGTCGCGTCCGTCGCGCCAAGCTGTACTACCTCCGCGACAAGGTGGGCAAGGCTGCTCGCATCCCCGAGAAGCGCTAAGAAGATCGCAGCGTCTGTCCACTCGTTTGGACAAAAGGGTCACCTTCGGGTGGCCCTTCTTTTTATCTGATTTGCATGCAAGGAGGCCCCGATATGGCCAACATGACGAGCTCGGTTTCGGCATCGCAGGTTGCCGGCGAGCTGGCGAGCGCCACGTTTGAGGAGATTCCCGCCCTCGTGGAGCATTATCGCGAGGATCCGCGCCAGCAAGTGATCAAGGCTTGCGAGCGCGCCCTTAAGCGCCATGCCAAGGAACTTGCCGAGCGCGAGCGCGTCAACGGTATGTACGAGCTGATGCACGAGCTCGGTGGGGATGGCGTGGTCGTGGGTGTCGACGAGGTGGGTCGCGGCTCGGTGGCCGGTCCTTTGACGGTGTGCGCCGTGTGCCTTCCCATGGAGCCGCGCGTCTGGGGCATCAACGATTCCAAAAAGCTCACGCCGGCGCGCCGCGAGCTGCTCTCGGTGAAGATTGCCGAGGTCGCGACGGCGATTGGTTTTTGCCATATCGCGCCTGCCGATATCGACGATATGGGCATGGCCCGCGCCATCCGCGCTGCCGTCGCGGGCGCCGTGGCCGATACGGGGCTCGACCCCGATTGCGTGCTTATGGACGGTAACCCCTTGGGCGCCGTTCCCAACGAGCGCGACGTGGTGAAGGGCGATGCCAAAATCGCCTGTATCGCCGCGGCGTCCATCATGGCCAAGGTCACGCGTGACGAGATGATGGTCGAGTACGACGCCGAGTACCCCGAGTATCATTTGGCCGAGTCGAAGGGCTACGCAAGTCCCGAGCACATCGAGGCGATTCGCAAACATGGACTTTGTCCGCTGCATCGTGTGAGCTTTTGCGGAAACTTTCTGCAGACTGAGCGCCTTTTCTAGGCCAATTGTGGAGACAGGGACCTCTGGCGTTTTATAAACCTGCTGGTAGCGGGCCGTGTGCAACGTGATAGTTGCGTACGGCCCGTTTTTTGTCGGTATTTGGTCAGCTTTTGGTTTGTTTCCGGTACTTACCCGCATGAAAGGCGCCCTCATCATCGGGGCAATGCAGTGTGCGGGAAAGGAGACCCCATGTGTGCCGCAAGCAAAAAGAGCAAGACGCAGCAACTCAAGGAGCGCTGGGAAGACGGCGAGCTCGACTGCGGGGCGATTACGCCCGAGTTTATCAAGGGGCTCAGTCCCCGCGAGCTCGGCATGCTGGGCGAGCTGATCACCATCGATTACTTTAACGAGCGTGGATACACCTTGTTGGAGCAGGGCTATCGTTGCATTGAGGGCGAAGCCGATCTGGTGCTGCTCGATGAGCTCGATGATGTCGTGGTGATGGCCGAGGTCAAGACGAGACGCGTCGCCCTGGATTGCACCACGCGGGTCTTTCCCGAGGAGGCCGTGGACGCCCAAAAGCAGCGTCGGTATCGCCGTATCGCAAGTTGCTATCTCATGGAGCATTATCCGCTCAAGGCGATTCGCTTCGATGCCGTGGGCGTCACCATTCGTGGCGGGCATATCGCCGAGATCGAGCATCAGTACAACGCGTTCGATTGGCAGGTGTCGTGATGGCGTTCGAGACGTTTGCCGTTCACGCGGCCTGCATCCGCGGCGTCGAGGCGATTCACGTCACGGTCGAGGTCTCGCTTGCCGGTGGCGTTCCGGGCATCCAGATGCTCGGCATTCCGAGCATGGAGGTGATGGAGTCACGCGGTCGTATTCGCTGCGCGATGCGCTCCGCCGGGTTCGAGATCCCGCGCTCGGGCATTACGGTCAATCTGGCGCCTGGCGATATTCGCAAGACCGGTAGCGGCTTTGATCTGCCCATCGCCATCGCGGTATTGGCGGCCGATGGTCAGATTCCCCGCGACAACCTCGATCGTTGTCTTATCGCTGGTGAGCTTGGCTTGGACGGTACGGTGCTTCCTGTCAAGGGCGAGGTGGCGTTTCAGCTATTGGCGCGTGATATGGGGCTGTCCTTTATCGCCGGCAGGTCCGATCAGCATGTGCCGCTTGCGGGCGTGGATTGTGGATTCATCGATCATTTGTCTCAGCTTGCCCATGGCATGGGCGATGCCGCGCGGCACTACTTGGATTCTGAAGTGCTCGAGGCGACCTTTGAGCCCGAGCTCGACTATGCCGACGTACTGGGGCAGGAGGTCGCCAAGCGCGGCATGGCGCTTGCGGCGGCAGGAGAACTCGGCTTGCTCATGATCGGGTCCCCGGGATCGGGCAAGACGATGCTCGCGCGTCGTATGACCGGCATCCTGCCCGAGCTTTCCGTTGAGGATCAACAGGAGGCGTTGTGCATCCATTCGGTTTTGGGTGAGAACATTGATGGCTTGTTGGCGGGGCACCGGCCCTTCCGCAGTCCCCATCACAGTATTTCGACCGCAGGTCTTATCGGCGGTGGGCGCCCGGTGCACCCGGGTGAGATCAGCCTTGCTCATGGCGGCGTGCTATTTTTGGACGAGCTTGCTGAGTTTCCCACGGGTGTGCTGCAGACGCTGCGTCAGCCCATCGAACGCGGCTACGTCAGGATCGTACGCGTCGACGGGGCTTTTACCTTCCCGTCGCGCTTTCAGCTGCTGGCTGCGAGCAATCCCTGCCCCTGCGGCTTTTTGGGCGATCGTGAGGTACCGTGTCGCTGCTCGGCGGCGATGGTCGAGCGCTATCGGTCTAAACTGCGCGGTCCTTTGGCCGACCGTATCGACATGATGATCGATGTGACCCGTCCCGACCCTCAGGTGATTATCGAGGGCGCGGAGGGTATGTCGTCAGCTGAGTTACGTGACTACGTTGTGCGCGGTCGCGCTTTTCGCGCTTGGCGCGAATCCCGTATGGACGATGCTGATGCCGAGGCCGAGGATGACGAGACACGGTCCATTGACGGCGTCGTTTCGACCTTTGAGCTCGATGATGCGGCGGAGAAGTGTGTGCTCGGCCTGTCGAAGCGCACGCATCTCACGGGCCGCGGCATCGTGCGCCTGGTGCGTATCGCGCGTACCATCGCCGACGTCGCCGAGAGCGAGCAAGTGACGCAGGACCACGTGCTCGAGGCGGCGATGTACCAGGGAAGGAGGGACCAATGATGGCCGAGGGGACCTTCGAGCTGCATCCAGGTGACGCGTTGTATCCCGAGACCGTTTTGGAGCTTTCTGATGTGCCCCAGACACTCTATGTGCGCGGCAACCCCGAGGTGCTTTCGACGCCCGCGCTCTCCATCATCGGCGCGCGCAAGGCCTCTCCGTATGGTCTTGCCGTGGCAGAGCTTGCGGCAAAGGTTGCGGTCGAGGCGGGCGTGACGGTAGTTTCGGGCGGCGCGGTCGGTTGTGACCAGGCCTCGGGTTGGGCTGCGGTCAATGCCGGCGGCAAACACGTCGTGGTGCTGGGGACGGGCGCCGACGTGGTCTACCCGCGTTCGAGCGCGGGGCTTATTACGCGCACGCTCGATACGGGTGGCGCGGTCGTGTCGATCTCTCCGTGGGGCATGGGTCCGCGCAAGTTTGCCTTTCCGCGCCGCAATCGCGTAATCGCGGCCCTGTCGCAAGCCCTCTTTGTATCCGAGGCGGGTATGCCTTCCGGGACGTTTTCTACAGCCGAGGCTGCTATGGATTTGGGGCGAGAACTTCTTGCCGTGCCAGGGTCGATCCTATCGCCCGAGTCGCGTGGCACGAATTACCTCATTGCGAACGGTGCCTGCTGCATCATCGACGAGGAATCTATCGAGATGGCTATTTCACGCATCTACGGCACCCTGCGCTACTCGCGCCCCGATGCTCCCGGCATTGCCGACCTGGATCAAACACAGCAGACCGTGATGCATGCGCTCATCGCCTCTCCGCTCAAGGTCGACGACATCGCGGCGCTTGTCTCGCTCGATGCCGTCGGAGTGCTCAAGCTCTTGGGCTCGCTTGAGCTCGAGGGCCTTATCGAGCGCATGATGGATGGAAGGTATGCGCCCTCCAAGTTTGCCCTTCACGCCCAGACACCCTTCGGTCACAATGGAAAACGTGTCAATTAGAAAGGTGTTTGCAGATGCTGTTTGATCAGGTGACGGTTATCGGTGGCGGTCTGGCGGGTTCGGAATGCGCGATCCAGCTGGCAGACCGCGGGTTTGCCGTAAAGCTGTGCGAGATGCGCCCCCAGGTGAGCTCCCCGGCCCACCATACCGATCACCTGGCAGAGCTCGTCTGCTCCAATTCGTTTAAGTCGACCCGTCCGGATTCTGCGGCTGGTTTGCTGAAGGCCGAGCTTGAGCGCATGGGCTCGGCCCTGTTCGATTGCGCCCATCGTGCGGCCGTTCCCGCCGGCGGGGCCCTGGCGGTCGACCGTGTCAAGTTTTCCGAGCTTGTCGAGGCCGAGGTTGCCGCCCGTCCCAATATCGAGATCATTCATGGCGAGGTCACGCAGATTCCCGAGGGCCATGTGGTCATTGCCGCTGGCCCCTTGTGCTCGCCGGCACTGAGCGAAGAGGTCATGAAGCTCGTCGGTGGCGACGCCCTTGCGTTCTTCGATGCCGCGGCGCCGATCGTCGATGCCTCCACGCTCGATATGGACGTGCTGTTCTCGCAGTCGCGCTACGAGGAACAGGGGAGCGGCGACTATCTCAACGCTCCACTCAATAAGGAGGAGTACGAGGCCTTTATCGAGGCGCTTACCACGGCCGACCGCGTGGTGCTCAAGGACTTTGAGGGCGGCGATCTGTTCCAGGCATGCCAGCCTGCCGAGGAGGTTGCGCGCACCGGCAAGGACGCCATTCGCTTTGGCGCCATGAAGCCCGTCGGCCTCACCGACCCGCGTACCGGACGTCGCCCCTGGGCGGCGATTCAACTGCGTGCCGAGAACAAGGAGAAGACCGCCTATAACCTGGTGGGCTTCCAGACCAACCTGACCTTTGGCGAGCAGAAGCGCGTCTTCCATATGGTGCCGGGTCTGGAGAACGCCGAGTTCTTCCGCTACGGTGTCATGCACCGCAATACCTTTGTCGACGCCCCGCACGTGCTCGATGGCACCTTTGCCGTGCCCGGTACCGGCGTGCGCCTTGCCGGCCAGATCACCGGCACCGAAGGCTATATGGAGGCCGTGGCGACCGGTCTGCTCGCCGCGCTCAACACCTATGCCGAGGCAATCGAGGCGGAGCCTGTTGAGCTGCCGCGCGCGGGCGCCCTGGGCGCGCTCGTGGGCTATGCGACCGATCCTGCCACCGTGGGCTACCAGCCCATGCACGTCAACTTTGGCTTGGTGCCGCCGCTCGAGGACGGCAAGCGCCGCAGTAAGCGCGACCGCTACCAGGCCTATGCGGACCGTGCGCTCGAGGTCCTTGATGCCTATCTGGCAACTCGCCCCGATCTGTTTGGAGGCGACCGGTCATAGCCTTTGACCTGTACGACACCGTCGACTCGTTTATCGCCTATATCGCACGTGTCGAGGGACTTTCTCCCAACACGGTGACGGCCTATGGCTCGAGGCTGGAGCGCTTTGCTGCCTGGTGCGAGCGCGAGGATATCGATGCTTTCGCTGCCGACGTGCGCACCATTCGTCGCTATCTTGCCGAGCTTTCGCGTGAGCAGGTGGCTCCCCGAACGCTTGCGGCGCATCTGTCGGCTATCCGATCGCTCTATCGATGGATGGCTGCCGAGGGGGTCGTGGAGGGCGATGTGGTCTCGGCAATTTCCTCGCCCAAGCTCCCGCGCGATCTACCCGGTGTGCTGACGACCCAACAGGTGGAGGCGCTGCTCAAGACGCCTGATACCTCAACACCCGCAGGACTGCGCGATGCGGCGATGCTCGAGCTGCTCTATGCCTCGGGCGCCCGTATCTCTGAGCTCGCAGCACTCAATGTGGAGTCCATCTCTTGGTCCGAATGCACGCTGCGCCTGTGGGGCAAGGGGAGCAAAGAACGTATCGTCCCTCTGTATCGTCGTGCGCTCGAGGCGACGCGCCTCTATATTGAGGAGGGGAGGCCGGAGTTGCTCGCTCAGGCAAAGCGTCGTGACCCCGCTACCGGGCCGCATCCGCTGCTTATATCGGCGCGCGGTAATCGCATGAGTGCCGCCATGCTCAGGCGGCGGTTTCATATGCTGGCGACGCTCGCCGGCATTCCGGCCGACATCGCCCCGCATGCGATGCGCCATACCTTTGCGACCGACTTGCTCGAGGGCGGCGCGGACCTGCGCTCGGTTCAAGAGCTGCTAGGTCATGCGAGCCTGTCCACGACGCAGATCTACACGCATCTCACACCCGATCGGCTCAAACGTGCCGTGGCTCAAGCCCATCCCCGCGGCGAATAGTGGCTGGGACGTCCCGCGCCGCACTCAGGTGTGTGGTTTTGATTGCGGGTTGGCAGGAAGATGCATTCCTGCTATCATTCATCGGGTTGCTTCACGGCAACAGGTTTTTATCACGCACGCGCGGCTACTTCATACCGTGGTGCCCGGGCTTTGGTAGCACATGTCCGGGTTGGTTTTGGAGGATGACCCCGCGCGGAGGCAAACCACAGGAGGTTTAACATGGCTACCAAGATTAATATCCGCACCCTGCTCGAGGCCGGCTGCCACTTCGGCCACCAGACCCGTCGCTGGAACCCCAAGATGAAGCCGTTCATCTTCGGTGAGCGCAACGGCATCTACATCCTCGACCTCAAGCAGACCATCCTCGACGCCGACCAGGCCTACACCTTCGTCAAGAACGTCGCCAAGGGTGGCAACGTGCTGTTCGTCGGCACCAAGAAGCAGGCTCAGGAGGCCGTCAAGAACGCTGCTGAGCGCGCCAACATGCCCTACATCAACCAGCGTTGGCTCGGCGGTATGCTGACCAACTTCGTCACCATCCGCTCCCGCATCAACCGCATGGAGGAGCTCGAGGCCATGGTCGAGGACGGCCGCATGGCAGTGCTCCCCAAGAAGGAGCAGGCTGTGCTCGGCAAGGAGCTCACCAAGCTCCAGACCAACCTCGGTGGCGCCCGCGACATGAAGGGTCTGCCCCAGGCTCTCTTCGTCATCGACACCAAGCGCGAGGAGAACGCCATCAAGGAGGCCCAGCGCCTGAACATCCCCGTCGTCGCTCTGATCGACACCAACTCCGATCCCGACGAGGTCGAGTACGGCATCCCCTGCAACGATGACGCTATCTCTGCTGTCACCCTTATGTGCGAGCTCATGGCTGACGCCTGCCTCGCTGGCTCCGGCAAGGAGCAGGTCTCCGAGGCCGAGATGGCCGCTGAGCCCAAGGCCGAGTAAATCAGTCTTAGTTAATTCTTTTTCATCTCTTTGAAAGGAACCACAATGGCCCAGATTACCGCCGCTATGGTCAAGCAGCTCCGCGAGATGACCGACTCCCCGATGATGGAGTGCAAGAAGGCTCTCGTCGAGGCTGACGGCGACATGGACGCCGCTGTCGACGTTCTTCGTAAGAACGGCCTCGCCAAGGCTGCCAAGAAGGCTGGCCGCGAGACCAACGAGGGCGCTGTAGCCGCGTTCGTCTCCGAGGATGGCAAGACCGGCGCTCTGCTCGAGCTCTCCTGCGAGACCGACTTCGTTGGCTCCAACGCCAAGTTCACCGGCTTTGCTTCCAAGGTCGCCGAGGTTGTCGCCACCACCGAGCCGGCCGATGTCGATGCTCTGCTCGAGAAGCCGATGGGCGAGGAGACCGTTTCCTCCGAGCTCACCGAGATGATTCACATCATGGGCGAGAACATGAAGATCTCCCGCTTCGCTGCCCGCAAGGCCGAGAACGGCGCGCTCGCTTCTTACATCCACATGGGTGGTAAGATCGGCGTCCTCGTCGAGTTCGCCTTCGAGAAGGCCGAGACCGCTCAGACTGAGTCCTTCAAGACTTTCGCTCACGACGTTGCCCTTCAGGTTGCCGCCGTCGCCCCGATCTGCGCTACCCGCGATCAGGTTCCGACCGAGACCGTCGAGCACGAGAAGCAGATCTACATGGCTCAGGCTGCCGAGTCCGGCAAGCCCGAGGCCATCCAGGAGAAGATGGCTGTCGGCCGTCTGGAGAAGTTCTACAAGCAGTCCGTGCTCACCGAGCAGGAGTTCATCAAGGACAGCTCCCTCACCATCAAGAAGTACGCTGAGCAGGTCTCCAAGGAGCTCGGCGACACCATTACCGTCGTTGCCTTTGACCGTCTGGTCCGTGGCGAGTAAATAAGCTCTTGTAGCTGGTAATGAGCAGGCTGTGGGTTTTACTCACAGCCTGCTTTTTCATGGCTCTTATCAGAGCCTTTGATATCATATTGAGAGTCTAATTAAAGGAGGATCGCTTTGTCCGACATCCGATATAAACGCGTGCTTCTTAAGCTTTCCGGCGAAGCACTGATGGGCGACGGCCAATATGGCATTGACCCCAAGGTTACCGACCATCTTGCCAAGCAGGTCAAGGAGCTGCTCGCCGTTGGCCATGAGGTCGGCGTCGTTGTCGGCGGCGGCAATATTTTCCGCGGCATGGCAGGCGCTGCCGGTGGCATGGAGCGTGCTCAGGCCGACTACATGGGCATGCTGGCAACCGTTATGAACGCGCTCGCCCTGCAGGATGCCTTCGAGCATAACGATGTTCCCTGCCGCGTGATGAGCGCTATCCAGATGAACGAGATCTGCGAGCCCTATATTCGCCGTCGCGCTATCAACCACCTTTCCAAGGGCAACGTTGTTATTTTTGCCGCCGGTTCGGGTAATCCGTACTTTACGACCGACACCGCCGCGGCTCTTCGTGCGTGCGAGATCGGCGCCGAGATTCTGATTAAAGCCACCAAGGTTGACGGCATCTACGACAAGGATCCCGTCAAGTGCGCCGATGCCGTCCGTTTTGACAAGATTACTTATCACGAGGTTCTCGTTCGCGGCCTGCAGGTTATGGATTCCACAGCTACGGCCCTGTGCCAGGATAACCGTATGCCTATTTTGGTCCTCAACATCGATGGCGAGGACACCGTCAAACGCGCGCTCGCGGGTGAGCCCGTCGGCACGCTCGTCTATCAGGAGGATTAAGCATGGCAGAGAACATCACCGCCCATATGGACAAGTCGCTCGAGTCCCTCAAGCATAACTTCTCCAAGGTCCGTACCGGTCGCGCCAACGCCAACATTCTGTCCGACATCACCGTCGATTATTACGGTGTCCCCACGCCGGTCACGCAGGTTGCCGCCGTCAAGACCCCCGAGGCTCACATGCTGCTCATCGAGCCGTGGGACAAGGCCCTCATCAATGCTATCGTCAAGGCCATCGGCGCTTCCGATCTGGGTATTACCCCCAACTCCGATGGCACCGTCGTTCGTCTTCCGTTCCCGGCTCCCACTGAGGAGCGCCGTCGCGAGCTCGTCAAGGAGTGCCGCGAGTACGCCGAGCAGGCCAAGGTGTCTATCCGTAACATCCGTCGCGACTTCAACAACAAGCTCGAGCGCGATGAGGAGCTCACCGAGGACGATGTCCGTCGCGAGCAGGCCAAGGTCCAGAAGCACACCGATGAGTATGTCGCCAAGGTCGAGGAGCTTCTGAAGGAAAAAGAAGCCGAGGTCATGGAGATCTAAGGTGCAATACGACGAGCATAAACTGGTCGAGTACTTTGCCGACGCCCCTGCGGGCGTCGGTTTTTCCGACCTTGACCTCAATAACATTCCGCACCATATCTCGTGCATCATGGACGGCAACGGTCGTTGGGCCACGTCGCGCGGTCTTGCACGCACCGAGGGTCATAAGGCAGGTATCCTCTCGCTGCGCGAGATCATTACCGCCTGCGTGCGCCTGGGCGTCGACGTGCTTTCTGCCTATGCGTTTTCTACCGAAAACTGGAACCGTCCGCAGCATGAGGTCAACGTCTTGATGCATCTGTTTGCCAAGACGTTTATCGACGAGCTGCCGCTTCTGAAGCGCGAAAACGTGCGTGTTGTCTTTTTGGGCGACATTTCCGCGCTGCCCAAGAAGACCCGCGACGTTTTTGAACGCGGTCTTGCCGAGTGCGCCGATCACACCGGTATGACGCTGGCGCTTGCCGTCAACTACGGCGCGCGTGCCGAGATTACCCGCGCTGTCCGTCAGATTGCACTCGACGCTGCCGCCGGTAAGATCGATCCTGCCGCAATTGATGACGACATGGTGGCTTCCCACCTCTATACTGCCGGCCTTCCCGATCCCGAACTTGTGATTCGCACCTCTGGTGAGCTGCGCCTTTCGAACTATCTGCTGTGGCAGGTGGCTTATTCCGAATTCTACGTCACCGATACCTATTGGCCCGACTTTGATCGTTGGGGCCTTGTCGACGCCATTTTGGCCTATCAGGGCCGTGACCGTAGGTTTGGTGGACTGAGCAAGACCGAGGAGGCTTAATCGTGTCCGATCGTCCCAAGGCATCTGCTCCCAAGACGCCAGTTTCCGCGGCGCCTGCGCGCAAGGCTGCCGCTGCGGGAGCACCTGCAGTAAAGAGCGGCACCGGTTCGTGGCTGGCGGGCTTTATTACCCGTGCCGCCGCCGGTATCGTCTACGCCGTTGTCTTTATCCTGTGCCTGGTTTTGGGTATCGTGCCCACGGCCATCTTTGTTTCTGTCATGAGCGGTCTGTGCTGCTATGAGTTTTTCCGTATGACAAGGCTCGATGGCAAGATGGCTAACGAGCGCATGGGTATCGCTGCCGCCGTACTCTTTCCGCTGTCGGCGTTGGGCGATTCGATGTTGCTGAATGCCCTGCTTTTTGCCTTGATGCTCGCTGTGGGCATTTGGTATGTCTGGTCGCCGCGTACCCGCATCTCTGATGTGGCCGTGACGCTCATGGGTCCCATCTACACTGGCTTTATGCTGTCGGCTATCGTGCTGCTGCGCGATGCCGTGCCCGGTTTTGCCGGCGCCCTGCTTTCAGTGGGCGTTTGCGCGTCCCTTTGGGTCTCCGATTCGTTTGCCTACATCGTGGGCAGCCGTATCGGCAAGCACAAGATGGTTCCCAAGATTTCTCCCAAAAAGAGCTGGGAGGGGTTCGCCGGCGGCATCTTGGGCTCGGTTTTGATTTGGCTCATCCTGTGGGCGACGCACTTCTACAAGCTCAGCCTGCCCTATGCGCTGCTGTGCGGCGTGGTCGTGTCCATTCTGGGCGTTATCGGCGACCTTATCGAGTCGCGCATCAAGCGCGGTGTGGGCGTCAAAGATTCCGGCAACCTTATCCCGGGCCATGGCGGAATGCTCGATCGTAGCGATTCGCTTATCTTTGGCTGCATTACCGCGCAGCTGCTTTTGATGATCGGAGGCGTGCTGTAATGTCCTTCCAAACGACGTATGGCCCCGATGGACGCCTTCGCGTTGCCATCCTGGGTTGTACGGGCTCCATCGGCACCCAGGCACTCGATGTGTGCCGTCAGCATGCCGATCGCCTGCAGGTGACGGCGCTGTCCGTTAACTCCAGTACCTCCGAGCTCGTTGCCGCTGCCCGCGAGTTCTCGGTTCCGGCGGTTGCCGTGGCCGATGTCGCTCATGGCGATGACGCCGTGCTGCAGGAGTTGCCCGAGGGCACGCAGCTCGGTGTTGGCGCGCAGGCGGTTTGCGAGCTCGCGCGTCGCGACGATGTCGACTGCGTGCTCGTCGCTATTGTGGGCGCCGCCGGTCTCGAGGCGAGCCATGCGGCCTTGACCTCGAATAAGCGCCTTGCCCTTGCCAACAAGGAGTCCCTCGTCGTCGGTGGCGACTTGCTTATGCCGTTGGCGCAACCGGGCCAGCTTATTCCGGTCGACTCTGAGCATTCCGCCATCTACCAGTGCTATCTGGGGGAGAACCCGCGCGAGGCCCACTGCATTTGGCTCACCTGCTCGGGCGGTCCGTTCTTTGGCCGCACGCGCGACGAGCTCGATCGCGTGACGCGTGCCGATGCCCTCGCGCATCCCACGTGGGCCATGGGTGCCAAGATCACCATTGACTCCGCCACCCTCATGAACAAGGGCCTAGAGCGCATTGAGGCCATGCATCTGTTTAACTGCGACCTCGATTTCATTAACGTGGTCGTGCAGCGTCAGTCCAAGATTCACTCTATGGTCGAGTTCGCCGACGGCTCCGTGATGGCGCATCTCGGTGCATCCGACATGCGTATTCCCATCCAGTTCGCGTTCTCGTATCCCGAGCGTTGGGATACCCCGGCGCCTCGTATCGATTTCCGCGAGCTGGGGCAGCTCACGTTTGATGCTGCCGACATGGATACCTTCCGCTGTCTGGCGCTGGCCGAGCGTGCCGGCAAGACGGGTGGCACCATGCCGTGCGTGCTCAATGCCGCCAACGAGGTCGCCGTCGATGCCTTCCTGCACGATGGCTGCAGCTTTACCGATATCGATCGCATTGTGGAATCCTGCATGGATGCTCACGATATGCAGGCGGTCGATTCGTTTGAGCAGCTTTGCGACATAGATGCGTGGGCGCGTGAAAAGGCTGCGCAGGTGCTCGTCGCAACCCGTTCCTAACCCATAAGGATTGCTTTTTCGTTTTATGGATACTGTTCTGAGCTTTCTCTCATCGGTCTTTTGGGGCCTGCTGATGCTTTCCGTCCTCGTGTTTTTGCACGAGGGCGGCCACTTTTTGGCGGCGCGTGCCTGCGGCGTCCGTGTGACCGAGTTCTATTTGGGCCTGCCGTGCCGCTTTGACATCCATTACACGTCGCATCGCATTGGAACCAAGTTTGGCGTGACCCCGCTGCTGCTGGGTGGCTACGCTGCCATCTGCGGTATGGATCCGACCGACGTCTCGTGTGCCGATCGCGTGCTCGCGGCTATCTACCGTCATGGTCGCGTGACCGTGGCCGACCTTGCTGTCGAGCTCGAGCTTTCCGAGGAGGATGTGCTCGAGGCTTGTGCTCTGTTGCTGGGCTGGGGCTCCATCGCACCTTGGTATGAGGAAGGGGAGAAGCCCTCACCGAGCTACTATCCCACCATGTATCAGACACTGCCTCGAGACGCTGCGGGTTACACCACCTTTGACGGCCGCCGGTTCGATCGCGAACATTCAACTGCCAAGGGCGATGTGTGGGAGCTGCCGTGCGGCGAGGCCGAGTTCCTTGCGCAAGAGCGCTCGCATACCTATCTTGGCCAAGGCTTTCTCAAGCGCGCCTTTATGCTGCTCGCGGGCATTATCGTCAATATCTTGACGGGCTTTTTGCTCCTTATGAGCATCTATTCCATTGCGGGTGTCACCGTGCCGATGGATACCAACGTGATCGGTCAGGTTGACGAGGGGTCTATTGCCGCCAAGGCGGGTATCAAGTCCGGTGATGCGATCCTTTCGGTTGACGGTGTCTCATGTTCCACTTGGATGGACGTCTACGATGCCATCGGCAAGGCCGCCGGTAAGGACGATATTGCTATTGAGTATGAGCGCGATGGCAAGCAGTGCTCGACCTCGGTCGCACTCAAAGAGGGCGAACGTCTGGGCGTTTATGCCTCTACGCAGGTAGTCCGTTTGGACCCCATCACCTCGGCGCGCCTCTCCTTTTCGTATGTTGCGCAGACAGCGGAGGGCGTGATGCGCCTACTTCAGCCGCAGCATACGATGGAGATCCTCGATCAGTCCTCTTCGATCGTGGGTATTAGCGTCATGTCCTCGCAGGCAGCTGCTGCCGGTCCCATCACGTTCTTGTCGTTTGCCGCGCTCATTTCGTTCTCACTGGGCTTTATGAACTTGCTGCCCATCCCGCCGCTCGACGGCGGCAAGCTGCTTATTGAGATCATTCAAAAGATTGCTGGCCGCGAGCTGCCGCTCAAGGTCCAGACAATCGTGAGCTATGTGGGCGTCGCGCTCTTCGCGTTGCTGTTTGTCTATATGCTTCGTTCCGACATCCTTCGATTCATTCTGTAGGGGAGTGTTTGGATTGTCTCTATCCCATTTTTTGCCGCGCGAGCTGACGCGCCCCGTGCATGTGGGCGGCGTGCAGATCGGCGGCGGCGCGCCGGTGGTGGTTCAGTCCATGACCTGCACCGATACCGCTGATGCCCAGGCAACGCTTGCGCAAGTGTGCGCGTTGGCGCAGGCTGGCTGCGATATCGTGCGTGTGAGCGTGCCCACCGAGGCCGCGCTCGAGGGCTTTCGTACCATCTGTGCTGAGTCTCCGGTGCCGATTGTTGCCGATATTCACTTTAACCATAAGCTCGCCATTGGCGCCGTCGAGGCTGGTGCCGCCAAGCTGCGCATCAATCCCGGCAATATCGGTGATTGGGCTAAGGTCGATGCCGTCATCGACGCCGCCGGCGCTGCGGGCTGTGCGATTCGCATCGGTGTCAACGCCGGTTCACTCGAGCAGGATATCGCCGAGCGCGATGACCTCACGCAGCCCGAAAAGCTCGTGATGTCGAGCGAGCGTTTCGTCAAGCACTTTGAGGACCGCGGATTTACGAACATTGTGCTTTCGGCTAAGGCCCATAGCGTGCAAACGACGCTCGATACCTATCGAGCCCTGTCGCGTGAGATTCCCCACGTTCCGCTTCACCTGGGCGTAACCGAGGCGGGTACCAAACTCCAGGGCACCATCAAGAGCTCTGTAGGCTTGGGTATCTTGCTTTCCGAAGGCATCGGTGACACCATGCGTGTGTCGCTCACGGCCGATCCGGTCGAGGAGCCGCCGGTCGCTTGGGGTATTCTGCAGTCGCTGGGCCTGCGTCGCCGTGGCCCCGAGATTGTCTCGTGCCCCACATGTGCCCGCTGTCAGGTCAACCTCATTCCTATCGCCGAGGAGGTTACCGAGCGGCTTAAGAACTACTCCGCGCCGCTTTCGATCGCCGTGATGGGGTGTGCCGTTAATGGCCCCGGCGAGGCTTCCGACGCCGACCTAGGCGTGGCCTGTGGACGAGGTCAGGGCCTGCTCTTTTCGCATGGCCAGATCATTGGTAAAGTAGCTGAGGATCAAATTGTCGACGCTCTGATGGCCGAGGTCGACAAACTTATTGAGGAGAAATAAATGACCCGAGCAATGTATATGTCTAAGCTCTATGCGCCGACGCTTAAAGAGGATCCGGCGGACGCTGAGCTCGCCAGCCACCGCCTGCTGCTCCGTGCCGGCATGATCCGCAAGGAGGCCGCCGGTCTGTATTCCTACCTGCCGCTCGCTTGGCGCTCGATCCGCAAGATTGAGAACATCGTGCGCGACGAGATGGACGCCGCCGGCGCCCAGGAGCTTATGATGCCCATTATGGTCGACGCCGAGTTGTGGCGTGAGTCCGGCCGTATCGATGCCTATGGCAAGGAGCTTGTGCGCTTTGACGACCGTCATGGTCGCGAGTTCGTGCTGGGCCCCACGCACGAGGAGACCGTCACGGCCCTGGTGCGCAACGAGCTGCGCTCCTATAAGCAGCTGCCAGTGAACCTCTATCACATCCAGGATAAGTTCCGCGACGAGTTCCGTCCCCGTTTTGGCCTGATGCGCGGTCGCGAGTTCATCATGAAGGACGCCTACAGCTTCTCTGCTACGCAGGAGAGCCTGCAGGAGGAGTACGACAAGATGAAGCAGGCCTATGCCAACATTTGCGAGCGCTGCTACATCAAGGCTCTGCCCGTTGTCGCCGACTCCGGCGAGATCGGTGGCGATACCTCCGTCGAGTACATGGCTTTGGCCGACGCTGGCGAGGCTTCGCTCGTCTACTGCGACGATTGCGGCTTCGCTGCCGACGATGAGGCCGCAAGCACCAAGGTCGTTGTGACCGAGGGTCCTGGCGACGGTACGCTTACCAAGGTCGAGACTCCGGGCATGGGCACCATCGAGGCCGTTGCAAAGTTCTTCGGCTTCCCCGAGAACGGCACGCGCAAGTCTCTGGCACTCCTCGACGCCGAGGGCAAGCCCGTCGTGGCCATTGTTCCGGGCGACCACGAGCTCAACGATTGCAAGGCCGAGCATGTCTTTGGCAAGGCCTATCGCATGATGACTGATGAGGAGCTCCAGACCTACGGTCTGCATAAGGGCTTTATCGGACCGGTTAACCTGCCCGAGGGCATTCGCCTGGTGTGCGACGAGAGCCTGCGCGAGTCCAAGCAGTGGGCCTGCGGTGCCAACGAGGTCGATTATCACTTTACCGGTGCCTGCCCCGAGCGCGACTTTACCGTCGACGAGTGGGCCGACCTGGTAACCGTCGTTGCCGGCGATCCCTGCCCGCACTGCGGCAAGCCGCTCTCTGCTGCTCGCGGCATCGAGGTCTCGCAGGTCTTCCAGCTGGGTACCAAGTATTCCGAGGCCATGGGCGCCACCTTTATGGACGAGGACGGCAAGGAGAAGCCGCTTATCATGGGTTGCTACGGCGTTGGTGTGTCCCGCTCGCTTGCTGCCGTCGTGGAGCAGCACAACGACGAACACGGCATCGTCTGGCCGGTCTCCGTTGCCCCGTACGAGGTCGCGGTGATTCCGCTCGATCCCAAGAAGGAGGAGTGCGCTAACGTTTGCGACCAAATCGTCGAGGGCCTGTGCGCCGAGGGTATCGAGGTTGTCGTCGATGACCGTGACGAGCGTCCTGGCTTTAAGTTTGCCGATAACGACCTCATGGGCTTCCCGTATCAGGTCGTGCTTGGCAAGCGTGGCCTCAAGAATGGTACTGTGGAGCTCAAGGACCGTGCCACGGGCGAGCGTGAGGACGTGGCGATCGACGAGGTCGTCGCCAAGATTGCCGAGCTTGTTAAGGCGGCCCGCCGTTAATCGACGTTTCTGCTATTAGATGTAATTGCGGGGCTGCTCCGTATCTCTCTTAGGATGAGATGCGGAGCAGTCTATTTTGTTGGAATAAACTCGATGGGTAAAGAAAACCCCACAGCCCATATTGAACTGCGCCCCAATTCTTGGACGGGCTAATAAGCGGCCTACGCCGCACAT
>NZ_QRHU01000016.1:0-8706 GCF_003470945.1 Collinsella sp. AM23-17
CCCGATTCCGGGCCGGGGCGCCTGGAATCGGGCGCGCGTACCGCCAATGGACCCGTTTTGCCTTGCTCTCGAGCTATTTCACTTCAAACCTTAAGAGCCTCCGCTCCGGCAGATCGGTCATCTTCATCGTGTAAGTCCCGGGAAATGCTTTCTCAAAACGGACGGTCTCGTAACCTTCGAAATAGTCGTTGGTGTTCTGCATCATAAATGGGACGAGCAACTCGTTTTCTGCCCCAACCTCCACGGCAAACGCAGCAGAGCCGCCAAGGACCGGCATGGCTTGCGTTATCAGATCGGTATTGACTACAAAATCATAGTTTGGCGCAGACTCCGGAACCAGATGCCAAACATACGCTTTGATTCCACCGTCGATATTATCCCTATTTCTGACACGCATCTTTACGGCGATAACGCACGTGATGTCGGCATCCTTCAGTCTCGTTTTCGTATCCACGGTGCCATATTTTGAATAATCGTCATGTGCTCGTTTGAGATACTCGCGCGGCGTGAGCAACTCTGCCCCGTCTATGCAAAACGAATACCCATCAGTCACCACATCCTTCGACCCCAGAAACGCTCCATCCATCGAGAGCCATTCGCCCTCCGCGTAATATTTCTCAGGAATGACCGTCCGGTTCCCGTTAACGACGCTCACCCTCATGCCCGCAAGGCCGGCAGCAGCACAGCAAAAAAGCGCGAGCGCCGATCTTCTCGTCCACAGGGTCTTCTTCATCGCGCTCACGACCTTTCCCGAACTTTCACAACGGCACCGTCGCGCATGCAGTAAACCCGATCGGCCAGTTCCTCGAGCACCTCTCCGTCATGGCTGGACAGAAGGACCTCACGACCCGTTGATGCCGCCATCGCCACAACGCGCTTGAGCATTTCAACGCCCGCTTCGTCGAGGGCGTTCGTTGGCTCATCGAGAACAAGCAGCTTCGGCTTCTCCATAATTGCCGCAGCTATCCCCAGACGCTGCTTCATCCCAAGCGAGTATGCTCGGAACTTCTTTTTTTCGTCTGCATCGAGCCCCACGAGCCGCAGGGCAGAGCGAATGTCCTCGGGGGTGGCAACGCCCTTGATCTGAGCGATGAGCTTCAGATTGTCGTAGCCAGACAGATATCCCAAAAAGGAAGGCGCCTCGATCAACATCCCCAGACTCGGCGGGAACGAGATGTCCGCCCCAAGCCTTTGGCCATCGATAGAGATTTCGCCTTCGGTAGGCTTGATCAACCCGCAAACCGCTCGCATGAGCATGGTCTTACCCGAACCGTTTATCCCCTGAAGCCCGACCACAGTCCCAGGGTCAACCTCGATGGACACGTTGCGCAGGACATCGTTTTTACCCATGCGCTTCGATACGCCCCTTACGATCACACTCATATCTTGTCCCCCTTTTCTATAAGGTCGGCCCTTCGAAACCACAGTCCACCCAACGATAGGCATAACGACATAAGCCCAATTGATGACAAGACACTCGAGCCCGCCGCGATTCCCTCTTTGACAATTCCACCCCAGCGCAACAGCATCAAGGCGTTACCCAATAGCGCCCAATGTCGTGCATATGCCGAGCAGATCAGGTAGCTCATTAAAACCACAAACGAGACTGACGACCCAAGCACAAACCCAACCGCTGCCTGCGCAAACGCAAGCGCCTCAAAAGCAAATAAGAGACCTATGAAAAACGGCAGCGCATCTGCCTCGGCAGCTTTGAGAAACCACGGCGCCAAATTAGCCAGTTGAAGCGACTCACCATGAATGACCGCGCTGAACGAGGAGCTCACCACCAAGCTCCAAATCACAACAGAGCAAACCACCACGAGCAGTGAAAATGCCGTTACTGCCGCCACCAAGATAAAACGCGAGACCCACCAAAGGGTTCTTGCCCGGCATCGAACAAGCGCTTGCAAACCAAACCCGTGCAACGATTCGGTCGGATAGTCGAGTGTTGTATAGAGAATAAGCAGAATGAGAAATAGCCATCCTAGCGGAGGCACAAACATGACCCCGGGCCTAGGCTCAAACGGAGCAGATCCGGCAAACACGAGCGCAAGATTATCCGCAAACCCCAAGGTATCCGTTCTAACCCCATACACAGAAGACAATCCGTAGGCGTACACCAAGTTCGCAACGGTCACTGCCGCAATTGCAATAAAAGTGATGATGTTCTTCTTCAAAACGGTCCTCAGGTCCGCGGCGACCAGCCTAAACAGCATCAGACCACCTCGCGTCTTTTCCACGCCCCAGAAAAAGCCAACGAAGCAAGGGTCAATAATATGATTTCCGCAAAACCGGCTCGAATGTCTGGCCAGTTATTCAGCGATTCCGACCTGATGCTGTTGAGGATATTGCAGTTAAACCCCACACAAGCCATTACGCCGAAGATCCAGCCATTTGCAAAATGCCACGCAACCATTAGCAGATACGGGACAATTATCGCTTTGATTCTGCTACGAAACAAAATTGAGAAGCCAGTTACAGCCATGGATAAAGTCCCGAGCGTGACAGCATCGAACAGCGTGTATGCGAGCACATATGACAAAGGATGCGAATAAAATAGACCGGAGAAGTAGCTATGCAGGTAAAGTCCTACGTAAGTCGACTCATCGACCCGAGGAAGATACGCAGGAAAAAGCATCGAGACGATCAGGAAATTGACGAGCAGAGGAATGGCAGTCACTGTAAACGCGGAGAGGAAAGCAGACAGCATCTTTACGTTCACGTACGCCTTTCTGGAAACGCGCGTGCATATCTGCATGTCATAACCACTCAAACGCTCAAAGAGACACGACCAAGATCCAGCCAACATTGCAAGCAGGGGCAGTGCATAGAAAAACACCGACGCAGACAGTGGCGCGTTCGCGCTCACAACAATCCAGTTACCGAAGCTGCTTTCACGTGTTTGACCGAGATAATTTTCGGCTTGCACGCCAACGCCGTAACCAAAAGAAAGAAGGTTGTGGCGCTCTTTTTCCAAATTTGCCCACGGCTCCAGCGCGGCAGCTATTGCAACTGCGACCGCAATCAAGAGAGCAAGGATAAAAGCTGGACGTCTAATCGTTTTCGACAGTTCGTATCTTGCGAGCTTTTGGTTCATACGTCCTCCTCCCCCTTCCGACCCAGAAAGCCGGAAGGGAGCCATTTCAAACAACTATGCGGGAAGCTTGTGGAAATGCCCGACGCAGTCGGGGCTCCATACGCCAATAACAGTGCCGTAGCCAGACTCCGCCCATGCAGTCAGTCGCGCCGCAGATCGCCCGTTCTCACGGACGAGGTTATACATTTCCCACTGTCCCTTGTGATTCGAACGATACGTTCCCTGAGTACAATTCATGCTGCCGCTACCGCTTGTGTTATACGCACCGTCTGTATATAACCGAAGCGGATTTCCCGTATGGCCCTGGATATCCAGATAGAGCGATGAGGAATCATCCTTTTGACGGTAGCCAGTTGCACTCGTCCCGGCACATTGAAAACTAAATGCCTTATCGGCATTGTTCGTACAGGTCGTAATTCCCGTATCGGCGTTTTGAGTAATGCTGGAAACCTGAGAGGTGTCAAACTCCTCTTGTGCAAACGATGCAGCGGGAACCCCTAGGGACAGACCAGCTGCAATCACCAAGCCGACTCCGATTCGAGCAATAGCGCTCCTTGGCTTAATCATGGCCTTCTCCAATCAAAAGCGGTTAACAATGCGTCGAAGCACGGCAACCTTCGCATGAATAGAGAAAGATGTCTGTAAACACCCGCTATTGAGTTGATTGCTCAGGCGTTTACACGTTATTTACCTGCGATAACAATAAAATTAGCTCCGCCTTATTCTTGATCTTCAACTGGCGGTAAGATGCAGACCGCAGCGCTTGCACCGTAGATGCAGCGTAACCGACATCCTCCGCAATGGCCTTTGTCGTTGCCCCCTCTGCCGTCATCAGCAAAATTTGCGACTGAACATCAGAAAGGGAGCGCGACGTAAGCAGGGCCAGCTGGCGCACGCGGGCCGTTTCGGTGGACCCGTTCGCCCGGTACTCCAAGACGGCCTTCTCGTCCTCAACCGAGCGGGCGAGCGCGATGTGCGTAACGAACATGGGCACAGACCAGCAAACAATCACCGTTGCCACGACGACATTGACAGCCGAACTTTGCCCCAACAACGACGCGAGGAACAACGGCTCGAAAACCGTCAGATCCTGCACCATATTGAGCAAGACAGCCCAAACAGGAGCCGTCGCCCCGAAGCAAAGCATCCATATCCCAAGCATTTTGCGCTGCGGACAGCTTCGCATCACTATATATGTGAGCAGCACCCCCGTCAGCACCGCAAGTCCATGGATTCGCCCCCTAGCGACCGCATAGATTAAGGCAACCATGCCCATTGACACCAACGGCACGATAGCCCGAGCATGGGCATGCACCTTAAACGGACGCAGCCCAACAGCGAGCGAAGCCGTAGACGCCACGCCGCAAAACAGGACCGGCACAGCCATCAACGGAACGCGTATGCACATCAATGCCGCGATATAGATAAAAGACCATTCCACAGCAGATAGCACCGCCCATACGTACGGGCTTCCGAGCCAAATCGCTTCACCCGCTCTATCCAGCGCAGCGCCACGATTCGCTTTTCCACCCGCGTAGCGTAGCGACAGAAGCAGTCCGAGACCCAATGCGTAGCTTAAGAGGGAAAAGGCGACAGCCCGCGAAACACCGGACCCCCAATCGCTATCCGCCATTACCAAGGGCCCCGCCGCAAGGAGGATAAAGAATAATGTGAGCAGGTATCGAAACAGCCGGCGCGTTCGAGCTGATGCCACTATATCGTCAGCATGCCGCTGCGGTAGCTCATGCCCTACAGTATCGCCCTCACCCGCAAACAGCGCCACGAGCTCGCGTGAGCCCGCAACCGACGCCTTCCCGTATGCTCGGTGAAGCGTTGTTCTCACCGTCGATGGCTTCGTATCCGTCTCCTTGGCAATTTCCGCCGGCGTTTTCCCTTTGAGCAGCAGTCGAACAAACTGCTCTTCTCTAGGCGACAGGGCAGGGGAAAACACCCCCGCATCGAATGTGTCGGACGCACAGGCGATATCCGAATTGTTGTCCCGTTTCCCCCTTAGCAACATGCATACGAAGGCAGCAGCGATAACGGACCCCATCGCCAGCAATGCAATGACCACGGCATCGCTTGCGAAGTATGCCGCCTCAACAGCCGGAATAAGACCAATAGGAACTGCTACGAGCACAGAACAGGCAAACACGTCGCGCCGCCCATGGCCAAAGGCACGAGGGCGGCAAAACGGCGGGGCCACAGTCAATGCGAGATAGACCAACGGAATTAAAAGCGCAAGGCCAATTGACGCGGCCGTTACAGGGGGCATCCCCCATGGCTCGGGAACGACTCTCCATGAAACTCGACAGCAAAACAGCAGGCAAGACATGACGGCTATTGTTTCTGTAAAAATCGCGTCCTGCGGGTGACGAGTTTCCCTTTCGTCAGTCCGTGTCGACCTCTGCGTCAAAGGAGAGTCCGCCGTGCCCCAAATAACATATGAGAGAAGCAGCGACCCAACAAAGCACGAGACACACGAAACGCCATGTAACAACCAAATCGGTGCAAACACGATTGGAATAGAGTCTCCGCGAGCATAGAAAGCCAGGTCGGCCCATTCGGGAACCGTTGCAATAACACCAAGGAAAACACCGATGGCACCGAGATGCCTCGGCCTTCTCATTCCCCCCTTGCATAGCGCAGCACCATGAACAAACGCCGCGAGGCATGCGCCCAGGATAACGAGCCAGGTCATTGCACCTGACGCTAGGCCGATTGAAGATGAAAACCGGTGATAAGGGGTGACCGCCATTACGACAAGCGCAATGGCGCAGGCAAATGTAGCAGAACGGCGGGAAAAGAGCATACGGCCTCCATAGCGTGTCATTATATCGCTCGAGCCGCTCGTTTATCTCTGTTCTCACACCAGCCAGCATCAATGATTCAGGCGAACTCCAATCCGCGCCAGATCACGGTCCGGCTTTTGTTCGCAGTCCCCACATCAAAGCGGGATGCGGTTTCCTTTTGGACGCCGGTTCGGAAAGCGCATCCCGTTCCAGGGCAATATTCTGGGATGCAGTTTCCGCAGCCCACCCCATTTGGAAAGCGCATCCCATAATTTGGCTGAAAACTGAGATGCGCTTTCCAAACGAGCCGAAACGGGCCGAATCGATCGGGCCACCTCGCATCCCGCTATCCTCGCCATCTGCCCGAGCGTGCTACACTAGCAGCATCTATGCCACCGCGAACGGCTCGGCCCCGCGCCCGCCGCTCGCAAACGAACTTTAAACGCACGAGGGTTGGCCATGCCGCTTTTCTCGCAACATACCGCCCGGTTCTCGCCGGACGTTCCTTTGGAGGGCACCAGCTCTCGCGAGCTGCTCAAGCGGTACCAGCCGCTCGAGACACTTGCGACCGGCGGTTTTGGCTCCATCGAGATCTGCCGCGACACGCACCTGCGCCGCCGCGTCGCCATTAAACGCATCCCCCTTATCAACGGTGCCGGCATGCCCGCTAGCGACATCATGGATGTCCTGCGCGAGGCGCACACTGCCGCCATGCTTCAACATCCCAACATCGTGCAGGTCATCGACTTTACGCACGACACAGCCTATGCCTACCTGGTTATGGAATATGTCGATGGCATGTCGCTGGCCGAGTTTTTGCACCGCGCGGACGGCCACTCACTTACCTTTGACGAGGCCGCGGCCATTGCCGATGCCCTGGGCCAGGCGCTCACCTTCGCCCACAGTAATGGCGTACTCCACCTGGACATTAAGCCCGCCAACGTGCTCATCGACCACTCGGGCAATGTAAAGCTCACCGACTTTGGCATGGCGCGGCTGTCGTCCGCCGGTGGCTTTGGCGGCTCACGCGGCGGCACCATCGGCTACATGCCGCCCGAGCAGCTCGATATCGAGACCGGCACGGTCGACGAGCGCGCCGATGTCTTTGCCCTCGCCTGTGTGATCTACGAGGGCCTGTGCGGCAGCGCTCCTTTTATGGCGGCCACGCCCGCCGACTCGCTCGGCCGCATCATCGGCGGCGCCACCTATCCCAGCGAGCTGATACCACACTTTCCCCCGGGAGCCGAGGCCGCGCTCATGAGCGCGCTCTCCCCCATGCCGCAGGACCGCCCCAACAGCATCGAGGCATTTTGCGACCAGCTCCTTGCCGGTCTGGGCAGCGTGCGCGAAGGCCGTCGCAGCCTGGAGCAAATGGTTGGCGAACTTTCGGATGACGAGCAGGAGCTCGACGATATCGAGCCGTCGCACTACGAGGACGACACCATCGAAGTCGACCCCGCACTCGGCTGGGCAGGCACGCGCTGGAGCCATGCGCGCGACTACGCCATGCACGCTATCTCGGCGCTAACGTGCGGCGCCTTTAGCTTTTTGCTGATGCAGACGGCCGGCGTCGCGGCGCTTCCCGGCCTGGTCATTGCGGCTATCGCGATCGGAGCGGCGGCCGGCCTGGCCCCCCAGATTGGCTCGGCCATCTCGGCTGTGGGCTTTTTGGTGCTCATGGCAAACGCCACCATGCAGGCACAGGGCGTCCTGTCGATGTTGCCCGTCGCGGTGATCTTTGCCGCCGCCATGTCCGGTTGGTGGATCGCCTGGGGTCGCACCGAGGCTGCCGCGAGCGCCGCACTCACCTGTGCACTCGCGCTTGGCTGTCTGACCGGCAATACCTTCCTGGCAGCTGGGGTCACCGCCGGCGTCGCGTCATTTTGGCTCGGCCCGGCAAGCGCCGCCGCGGCAACGGGCATGGGCGCACTTTTTGCCCGTCTGGCCACGGTCGCGCTTTCAGCCGGAGGCGTGCTGGGGCTCGGTAACGTTGCCGCAGCGCTGGGAGACCCACTCCTTTGGGCTGCCTTTGTGCTGGTAGCGGCAACTGCCGCGGCGTCATCTGCGCTGCTCAACGCCCATGCCAAGCGTGCCGATCAGGGCTCAAACCTTGCCGTAATCGCCGCCATCGCTGTCGCCGGCATCGGCTGCGCAGCGGCGTCCTGTCTTGCACACCATATGGAAATTGCCAGCCTTGCAGCCGCGGTCGTCGCCAAGGCGGCGGTTGCGGGAACCCTATCCTCTATAATCGTTGGGATATGCCTATATTTGCTCGGATACCAAAGAACCTATACGGAGAGTGATCTTTCGTGAACTTCCTGAACATCTTCGAGGACCACGTGGCCGGCATCTTCGGTGCCACCCGTGCCCCGTTCTCCTTTAAGAAGCTTGCCAAGCAGGCCGCTCGCGACATGGAGGATCAGACTCTGGTGATCAACGGCGTCAACACGGCGCCGGCACTCTATACCATCCTGATCGCCGCCGACGACGATCCCATGCTCGCCCCGTTCTACCCCGAGCTTTCGCGCGAGGTCCGCGAGTTTGTGAAGGCGCAGGCCGAAAAGCGCCGCTATGTCTTTGTCGGCGAGCCCCTCGTGCGCTTTATGATCGATCCGCAGCTGCGCGCCGGCAAGTTCTCGGTCTTTGCCGAGAACGTCGATGCCCCCACGCTCGGCCGCCTGTACGAAGAAGAGCGCGCCTATCAAAACGGTCTGGGCCAAAACAACTCCGCGGCAAGCCGTGCCGCCAGCGCCCCGCGCGCCGGCCAGCAGCAGTTTGCTGCCCCGCAGCAGCAGCGCCCCGCCGCCATGCCCCAGC
>NZ_QRHU01000016.1:8716-63463 GCF_003470945.1 Collinsella sp. AM23-17
TTGCTGCCCCGCAGCAGCAGCGCCCCGCCGCCATGCCCCAGCAGCAGCCGACGCCTCGCGCCGCCGCTCCCGACCCGCTTGCCGTGGCAGACCCCTTCGCGCCTAGCGTCCCCGACCCCGCCGCAGCACCCATCCCGGTGCCGCAGACCGTCTCGCGCGACGCGCTTGCCGGCATGGGCGGAGCCGCCGCGACCGGTGCCGCCGTGGGCCTAGGCGCCGCAGCCGGCATCGCCTCCAACATGGCGAGCACTCGCGCCCCGCAGCGCCCGCTCGCCCAGCTCGTCGACGTCGTGAGCGGCGAGAGCCATAGCATCACCTCCGCACAGGTGACTATCGGTCGCGAGCGCTCGGTTTCCGATATTGCCCTGCGCGACCCCAACGTGTCGCGCCGCCACGCCCAGCTCACCTTTACGGGCTCGGATTGGTCGATCGAGGACCTCAATTCCACCAACGGCACGCTCGTCAACAACCGCCGCATTACGCGCTGCCCGCTGCGCAACGGCGATCTGCTGACGTTTGGCCTGAGCACCTTTGAATTTAGGGGATAGTCGCTTATGAACATCGATATCGTCCTTTTTGCAGGCCGCATCGTCCTGGTCGCCCTGCTCTATATCTTCCTGTTCGCCGTCATGAAGACCGGCGTGGGACTTGTGCGCGGACAGCGCCGCGACTCGGCTATCTGGACGATCGATGTGGACAAGGGCCCGCGCGGCATCCGTGGCATCCACGTAGACATGCTCGGCCCCGTCATCGTCGGTCGCTCGCCATCTTCGGACATCTGCATCAACGAACCGTTCGTCTCGGCCTCGCATGCGCGCTTTTCGCTGCAGGGCCCGGCGCTCATCATCGAGGACCTCAACTCGCTTAACGGCACGCTCGTCAACGGCCGCCAGCTCGTGGAGCCCGCGACGCTGCGCGAGGGCGACGAAGTCCAGATTGGCGATGTGGTCATGAAGGTGAACCGTCGATGATCGACGAGGAGAACAAGTCCGCAACTATGACCGAGGCACCGGCCGCCGCCACAGCTGCGCCGGCCCACGCCGCTCCGGCGGGCTCCGCACCCGTGGAGCCCGAGGACACCGTGTTCTCCCTGCCTCTTTCGCATGTAACGCATGATATTTCGGATCTCGCCGATAACGAGGACGAAGAGGATGCCGTAGCGGCGCCCATCGGCGCACATGCTGCGGAACAGCCCACAGCGCCCGAAGCAGCCCCGGCGCCGGCTCACTTTGCAGAGCCCGTCGCCGCGGCAATTAACGAGAGCGCTGCGGTGTTTGCGGCACCCGAGCCCGCCGCGCCGGCGTTTCCCATAGCCCCGGCATCCGAGGTTGCGCCCGCGTCTACGCCGGCGCCCGAGCCTATAGACGTCAGCCCGCAAGACGACGAGTCGACCGCCCGCGTGTCCGAGGAGCCCGACTCCCCGGACACCGGCGATTCCGAATCAAACGCCGAGACCGACACCGTCTCTCCCGGTGACACAGCCGAAATCGACGTTGCCGCCGTTGAGGCCAAGCTCAAAGACCCCGGCTCGACCATGAGCTTTGAGCCCCTGACCGAGGAGCGCATCGAGACCGACTCGACCTATGATGCCGGCACCACCACGCAACTCATGTGGGGCGCCCGCTCCGACGTTGGCTGCGTACGCCCGCACAATGAGGATTCCTACCTGGTGCAGTCGCCGCTCTTTTGCGTATGCGACGGCATGGGTGGTCACGCTGCCGGCGAGGTGGCCTCTTCCATCGCCGTTGAGACTATTGCCAAGACGGCCCCGCAGTCCGCCGACGCAGCACGCCTGGCGGCAGCCGTCGAGGCAGCTAACGCCGCCGTAATCGAGGCGGCCCTGAACGGCCTAGGCAAGCCCGGCATGGGCTGCACAGCCACTTGCGCCTATATCGAAAACGACACGCTCGCCATCGCCCACGTGGGCGACTCTCGCGCCTACCTGCTCCACGAGGGCACGCTCATCCGCGTGACCCGCGACCACTCCTACGTGGAGGAGCTCGTGGACGCCGGCGAGATCACGGCAGACGAGGCTCGCGTCCACCCCAACCGTTCGGTCATCACCCGTGCGCTGGGCTCAGACCCCGCCATGTATGCCGACCACTTCACTCTGCATATCGAGGAAGGCGACCGCCTGATCCTGTGCTCTGACGGCCTTTCGAGCATGATTCCCGATAGCGATATCGAGAACATCGCCACGCAGTCCTCAACCGCGCAAATCTGCGTCGACAACCTAGTGGACGCGGCGCTTGCCGCCGGCGGCCACGACAACGTGACCGTAGTAGTCGTTGACCTGGTTGACGATGGCGTTATGCGCGAGGCGCAACGCGTGCGTCGCCGCAACATTACTATCGCCGCCATCCTGGCCCTCGTCTTTGTGCTGGCAGCTGGCATCTGGGCCTACACGGGTGTCACCGGCTCGTACTACCTGGGTACCCACCAGGGCAATGTCGCCGTCTGGCGCGGCCTGCCCGGCAAGCCGCTCGGACTCAAGCTTCACTGGCTCGAAAGCGAAACCAGTATTAAGCTGTCCGACCTGCCCGAAGACACGCAAAACCGCCTCAAGGCGGGCATTCCGCAAACAAGTGTCGACGATGCGCAGGACACGATATCCAAGTACCGCCACCAGATCGACGAGGAGCAGACCCGCCAGGTGATCGACGCGCAAACGATTCGCGACAACACCAATCAGGGATCGACCTCCGAATCAGATTCCGAGAAAACCGCCGAACAGTCCGCCGAGGCCGAAGCCTCCGAAAAGAACTAGAAAGGGAGTGCCGCTTATGAGTCGCCGCAACACCGAGCTGCTCTTGCTCATCGCCTCGGCGTTCCCCGTCATCCTACTGTATGCGATGTACGTCCTCACCGCGGGCGCTGCCATCTCCTTTGAGACGCTCGCCGTACCGATCGGCCTCTTTGCCGCCTTTGCCGCGGCCCACATTGCCGTGCGCATCTTGGCGCCCGGTGCCGACCCCGCTATCCTGCCCATTGTCTTTGTGCTTTCGGGCATCGGCATCACGTTCGTGACGCGTCTCGCCCCCGCTCTCGCCATCTCACAGCTCATCATCCTGTTTGTCTCGGTGGCGCTCATGGTGGGAACGCTCGCGTTGGTTAAGAACCTCGACGTAGTCATGCGCTACAAGTACACCTTTGGCATTATCGGCATCATTCTGCTGATGCTGCCTATCTTTATCGGCACCACGATCTCGGGCTCCAAGCTGTGGATTCGCATCGCGGGCTTTACCATCCAGCCCGGCGAGTTCGCCAAAGTCTTTATCGTGCTGTTCCTGGCCGGGTACCTGGCCGAGAACCGCGAGCTGCTCTCCATCTCCAACCGCAAGATCCTAGGCTTTAAGATCCCTCGCCTGCGACTGCTGCTGCCGCTGTTTGCCGTGTGGGGCGTGTGCCTACTCGTTGTCGTCTTCGAACGCGACCTGGGTTCGGCCGTGCTGTTCTACACCATCTTCTTGCTGATGCTCTACGTTGCCACGGGTCGATTCTCGTATGTCGTTATCGGCCTTGCGCTCTTGGCCGTCGGCGCCGTGGGCGCCTACAAGTTCCTGTCGCACGTTCAGGTGCGCTTCCAAGTTTGGGTCGATCCGTTTAAGGACGCCCAGGGCCAGGGCTACCAGATCGTCCAGTCGCTCTTCTCGCTTGCCGATGGCGGTCTGGTCGGTGTTGGCATCGGCAACGGCATGGCCAACAACATCCCTGTCGTCGAGTCCGACTTTATCTTCTCTGCCATCGGCGAGGAGATGGGCCTTTTGGGCGGCGGCGCCGTGCTCATCCTGTTTATGCTCTTTGCCGTGCGTGGCCTCACCACGGCTGCCCGCGCTAAATCCGACCTCGCCGCCTTTAGCGCCACGGGCCTTACGGCCGCCATCAGCTTCCAGGCCTTTTTGATCGTGGGCGGCGTTACCCGCCTGATCCCGCTGACCGGCGTCACCCTGCCCTTTATGAGCCAGGGCGGTTCCTCGCTGCTGGCGAGCTTTATCATCGTCGCGCTCCTGCTGCGCGCCGGTGACGAGGCGACCGGACGCGAGGCCGAGCTTACCGGCACCGGCACCATGGCTGCCATCACCGATGATCAGGTCGCATCTGCCGCCGCCCCGACGGGCACGCGCTTTGCCACCTCGTCTTCCTACGGCAGCGGCAGCCATTCCGTCGGCTCGCGCATGCGCCGTCGCCTGCTCGACACGCCTGAATCCGGTGTGCTCGGCCGCGTTGCGCTCGCCAACCGTCTAACCCGTGCGGTGCTCGCCTTTACGGCGCTGTTCGCCATCCTTATCGGCAACCTCACCTATGTCCAGGTCATCAAGGCCAAGGACTATCAGGATATGCCGACCAACAACCACACTATCGCCCGCTCCAAGTACATCCAGCGCGGTTCCATCATCACGTCCGACGGCGTGACGCTGGCCGAGTCGCTGCAGCAGGAGGACGGCACCTACGTACGCTCCTACCCCAACGGCAACCTGGCAGCGCACGTGGTTGGCTACGTGAGCCAGCAGTATGGCACCACCGCCATCGAGAGTGTCATGAACGACACGCTCACCGGTTCTAAGGACTACTCCAGCTGGAACAACGCCATCGCGTCGCTCGCGGGCCAGACCCAGCCGGGCAACACCGCCAAGCTCACCATCGACTCGCGCATCCAGACGGCGGCCGAGCAGGCACTCAAGGGCTTTAAGGGCGCTGTAGTGGTCATCGACCCGCGTACCGGCGCGGTGCTCGCATGTGCCAGCTCGCCCACCTACGACAACACCAACATCGACGCCCTACTGCAGACGGGCGGCGGCGAGGACGGCTCTATGTACAATCGCGCCATGGACGCGCTGTACACGCCGGGCTCCACGTTTAAGGTCGTTACGCTTTCCGCGGCACTCGAGACCGGCACCGCCAGCCTTACCAGCACCTACCAGGCGCCCGGCTCCATGGACATCGGCAACGCGCCGGTCACCAACTATGCCAACGAGAGCTACGGCACCATCAGCCTGCAGCAGGCCTTTGCCGTGTCCTCCAACGTCGTCTTTGGCCAGGTGGCAAACGAAGTTGGCGCAAACACGCTCGTGCAGTTTGCCAACGCCTTTGGCTACGGCCAAAAGCTCGGCCAGGACCTGACCTCCACAGCCTCCATCATGGCCGACCCGTCGCTCATGACCGAGTGGGAGACCGCCTGGGCCGGCGCCGGCCAGCCTGTCGGCATGGACCACACGCCCGGCCCGCAGACCACCGTCATGCAAAACGCCGTGATTGCCGCCGCCATCGCTAACAGTGGCGTGGTCATGGACCCGTACTTTGTAGCCCAGGTACTCGCCCCGGACGGAACTGTGGTCAAGACCACGCAGTCCCGCTCGCTGGGTCAGGCCGTCAGCTCCGCCACGGCCGACCAGGTCAAGCAGGCCATGCTCGCCGTCGTCCAGTCCGGTACCGGCACCGATGCCCAGGTCCCCGGCGTCAAGGTCGCCGGCAAGACCGGCTCGGCCGAGATCGGCGGCACCAACGTCAACTCGATGTTCGTTGGCTTTGCACCTTACGATTCACCCACGGTCGCCATCTCGGTGGCCTTGGAGGATTACGACAAACACGACGTCAAGGCGGCCAAGATTGCCGGCATCGTCCTGACCGCGGCGCTCGCCGCACAGGGAGCGTGATGCCCATGATCGAATCGGACACCCGAGGCGCGCCGCGGCCGAAGAGTTAGCGGCAACGCGCCACACGGCCCCAGCGGCCACATCGTAGGTACTACACACATCGTTGAGCGAATAGTTATGTTAGGAGCAGGAATGGAACAGAGGGTCCTCGGGGGAAGATACCTCCTCAAGGATAAGGTGGGGACAGGCGGCATGGCGACCGTCTACCGTGCACAGGACCAGGTCCTCGACCGCACGGTAGCCGTCAAGATCATGCTGCCGCAGTATGCTGGCGACGCAACCTTCGCCGCACGCTTTAAGCAGGAGGCCCAGGCAGCAGCCGGTCTCTCCTCCCCCTATATCGTGGGCGTCTACGATTGGGGCAAGGACGGCGACACCTATTACATCGTCATGGAGTACCTGCGCGGTACCGACCTTAAGAGCGGCATCAAGAGCCACGGCGCCCTCGACCCCAAGAAGGTCGCCCAGATCGGCTCGCAGATCAGCTCCGCGCTTTCGGTCGCTCACAAGCACGAGATCATCCACCGCGACATTAAGCCGCAGAACATCATGGTGCTGCCCGACGGCAACATCAAGGTGATGGACTTTGGCATCGCGCGCGCCAAGAACAGCCACCTCACGCAAGACAACAACGTGCTGGGAACCGCCCACTACGTCAGCCCCGAGCAGACCCGTGGTCAGGACCTCGGCCCCACCTCGGATATCTACTCGCTGGGCGTCGTGATGTATGAGTGCGCCACCGGCCGCGTTCCCTTTGACGGTGACGACGCTATCTCGGTCGCACTCAAGCAGGTCAACGAGCTGCCTATTCCGCCGAGCCAGATCAACTCCGGTGTCGACGCCGACCTTGAGCGCATCATCCTCAAGTGCATGGAGAAGGACCCGGCAAACCGCTTCCAGACCGCCGACGAGCTGCGTCAGGTGCTCAACAGCTACCTGTCGGGCCGTGCCGTCAACATCTCGGAGCCCACGCGCATCATCGGTGCCCCCGGTGAGCTGGGCGCCACCAAGACTCGCGAGCTTTCCGATCAGACGCGCGCCATGGTGCGTCCCGTCTCGGGCGTGAGCGGCCAGAATACCGCCCGTAGCTCGGTTTCGGGCTCCACCGGCTCCTACGAGGTCGAAAAGCCCAAATCCAACAAGAACAAGATCATCGCCGCCGTGGTGGCAGCCGTTGCCGTCATCGGTATCGTGGTGGCCTTTGCCACAGGACTCTTTGGCGGCGAGCAGGTCACCGTGCCCGATGTGCTAGGCAAGGACCAGCAGACTGCCGTCGAGCAGATCAAGGAAGCCGGCCTCGAGGTCGGCACCATCGACCAAAGCTACAACGACGATGTCGACGAGGGCAAGGTCGCCGAGCAGACGCCCAACGGCAACACCAAGAAGGCCAAGGGCACCAAGGTGAACCTGGTAATCTCCAAGGGCCCCAAGCCCTCCGAGAAGGTCGAGGTTCCCCGGCTGGTCGGCCTGACCAAGGACCAGGCAGAAGCCGCGCTGGCAAGCGTTGGCCTGAAGGGCAACGCCTCCGAGGAGGCCAACGAGGCCGATGAGGGCCAGGTCTTTGAGCAGGGCACCGAAGCCGGTAAGGAAGTCGAGAAGGGCACGACCATCTCGTACAAGGTCTCCAGCGGTCCTGACACCACCTCCGTCCCCGATCTGACCGACATGACCGAGGCCCAGGCGCGCAACGCCCTCGATATGGCAGGCTTTGGCGTCGACGTGAGCTACCAGGAGAACGATTCGGTTACCGAGGGCACCGTGATTAGCTGGAACCCCAGCGGCAAGCAGAAGCCTGGCGCCACGATTACCGTCGTCATTGCCAAGAAGTCCGGCAAGGCCAGCGTTCCGGGCAACCTGTACGGCAAGAGCATCTCCGCGGCCGTCACCGCGCTCAACAACGCCGGGTTCTACAACATCGCATTCTGCGATCAGAACGGCAACCCCGTGAGCGGCAATGAAAACGCCACCGTTACGGGCGTCTCCCCCACCGGCAAACAGTCCACCGACAGCACGATTACGCTGACGGTTGCACTTTCTGGCTCGGGTTCGGGTTCAGGCACGAGCACGGGCGACGATTCCGGTACGACCAACTAGTCGCAACCCAACCGCTCATTACGGCTCTCGCCGCAAACATATTCGCTCACAGGCGCCCGCTTGCTCCCCCAGCAAGCGGGCGCTTCGTTTTTGACATGGCATGAACCAGAAGAGCCCGGCACCGTGGCGGTGTACCGGGCTCGACAAATCTCTGGTGCCCCCGGGCGGATTCGAACCGTCGACACCCGCTTTAGGAGAGCGGTGCTCTATCCCCTGAGCTACGGAGGCATGCTGTACTAGTGTAGCAGATTTACGCCGCTGTAATGCAACGTATAGCCACTCTTCGAAGTTGCGGTGGAACAGCCCTCCGGAAAGTGCGTCCCACTATCCAGGCAAATTCTGGGTCAGACTTTCCCCATGAGACCTCGCTGGGAAACTGTGACCCAGAATTTCGGCTCGAAACGGGACACGGTTTCCCAAACGACCCCGTTCCGGAAACTACATCCCGGAATCGACGCTCGAACTGGGATGCACTTTCCCGATCGAGCCACATGGGAGACTGCGCCCCACTTTGAGGGGGCGCTCTTTAATGACTACTTGCCTTTGTGGAAAAGGTTTTTGATAACGGAGGGGATGCTCTTGGCGCCCTTGGCCGTCACATCGATAAAGTCGGGCGAACGAACGAGCTTGTCCTCGTCAATGTACTTACGCACCGCGCGAAGCGTTTCCTTGTCATTGCGCGTCGAAAACGTAAAGTGGCCATTCTCTTTGGTAAAGATGGCAAAACGCGTAATCTTCTTGGTGCCGCGCAAAACCTCGGCGGCAATATAGTCGACCTCGTCCCACGGGATTTGGATATAATCCTCGGGATTACGCTCGTTATAGTACTCAAACGCCTTATTGCCCACCATCACGTTACCGTGACTGGTAAGCCCCATCAGGCAGGTTGCCGGCGTTGCCAGATCGACCGTGCTGTTCTGAGATTGCGCCATACGCGCCTCGCCCTCCAATAAAAACAATCGGACCGCATCCAGTGTACCCACCGGGTGCGGTCCGTTTCAATGGCTCAAAAGCCCATGCCTAGCAACTCTCGGTCTTAAGCCGAAGCGTGCTTACATGAAGCCGCAGACGCGACCGATGATGCCGACGGCGAAGAGAGCCAGGATGATGACGATCGGGCTGACCTTCTTCTTGAGGAGCTTGCAGACCAGAAGGGTCAGGCACACGGCGGCAAGGCCGGGGATGAGCTGATCGAGGTTGGCCTGAAGCGTGGTGACCTTCACCGGGTCGAGTGCGTTGGCACCGACAGAGCTGTACATCGTCAATGCCTGCTTGATGCCCTCAGAACCGGCGGGCAGGTTGGCCCAGTCGATATAGGCGCCAGCGGACTGCGTGACCTTGGAGACGACCGGGGTGAAGGAGATGGACACCCAGCGCTCGACCAGGGCGCCGATGATGAACATACCCAGGATGGAAGCACCCTCGGTGACCTTGCCCATCAGACCGCCGGAGAGGTCCTTGGCGATGGAGGAGCCGACCTTGTAGCCAAACTCCTGCGTGTACCACAGGAAGGCGTAACGGATGATGTTCCACGCGAAGAAGAACAGCAGCGGACCGGCGATGCTGCCGGACAGGGCCAGGGAAGCGCCCAGTGCACCCAGAATCGGGCGAAGGGTGAACCAGAAGGCGGGGTCGCCGACGCCGGCGAGCGGGCCCATCATACCGACCTTGACGCCCTGAATGGCGACGTCGTCAATCGGAGCACCGTTGGCGCGCTCCTCCTCGAGGGCGAGGGTAACGCCAATGACGGGGGCGGAAACATAGGGGTGGGTGTTATAGAACTCCAGGTGGCGCTTAAGAGCGGCAATCTGGTCATCCTTGCTGGTGTAGAGCTTCTTGATCGCAGGGATCATTGCGAAGCACCAGCCGCCGTTCTGCATACGCTCGTAGTTCCACGAGCCCTGAAGGAACTGATGACGGAAGCAAACCTTCTTACGGTCAGCCTTGGTGAGCTGAATCTTGTTCTCTGCCATATGTATCACTCCCCTCCTACTCGTAATCGTTCAGAATGTCGCCGAGCGGGTCACCGGAGCCACCGCCCATGCCGCCACCCTGCTTGGCCAGATCCTTAAGGCCAAGGTAGATGAGGGCAAGGGAGATGCCGATGAGGCCAAGGGCGATCAGCGTGAGCTGAGGGATGGCAGCAAGGACAAAGCCGAGGATGAAGAACGGCCAGGTCTCCTTGGTGGCCATCATGTTGATGACCATGGCGTAACCGACGGAAGCGACCATGCCGCCGCCGACAGCCATGCCGCCGGACAGCCAATCGGGCATAGCGTTAAGCGCGTTGGTAACGGCCTCGGCCGGGATGATGCACAGAAGTACTGCCGGGATGGCGATACGAACACCCTGCATGAGGATGCCGGCGTACTGCCAACGCTCGATGCCGGCGAAGTCGCCCTTCTCGGCGCAGGCGTCCATGCCGTGAACCATAGCGGTAGCCAGGGTACGGCAGATCATGGTCAGGAACAGACCAGCTACCGACAGCGGGACGGCGACGGCGATGGCGGCGGTAACGGCCTTGGCCGAATCGGTGGCGCCGCCGTTGAGGGCGAGCACCATGATGATCGAAGAAGCGACCGAGGCCAGAGCGGCGTCAGGCGCGACGGCGGCGCCGACGTTAGCCCAGCCAAGGGCCATCATCTGGAGCGAACCGCCCAGGAGGATGCCCTCCTGAAGGTGACCGGTTACGAGACCGATAAGCGTGCATGCCACGAGCGGCTGATGGAACTGGAACTCATCCAGAATGCCTTCCATACCGGCAAGCAACGCGACAATCGCAACAAGCAGAATAGTGATTGCAGACATGTATCGGACCCTCCTTTACTATGCTTGAGCGGCCAGTTCGGCCTTAGCTTTCTTCAACATGGCGTCGAGATCCTCGGAGGAATCCGAAGGAACCTTGCGGACCTCGAACTTGACGCCCTTGGCCTTGAGAGCCTCGATGGTCTTGACATCGTCATCGCCCATAGCGACAGCGTTAGTGACGACGACCTTGCCCTTGGAGTGGGCCATGGAACCGATGTTGGCTTCCTTGATGTCGACGCCGGCCTCGATGGCCCTGAGCAGATCCTGCGGGTTCTCGAACAGCAGCATCGCCTTGGTGTCGCCAAAGCGCGTGTCCTTGACGACCTCGGCCATCTTCTTGATAGGCACGACGTTGGCGTGGACTCCCGGAGGGGCAGCCTGCTCGATCATGGTCTTGCGGAGCTCGTCGTGAGCAACGCCGTCGGAGACCACGATGATGCGGTTGGGGTTGATCTGCTTGGTCCACGTGGTGGCCACCTGACCATGCAGCAGGCGCGTGTCGATACGGACGTGGGCGATCTTGATGTGCCCGTCGCCGATCACCGTTCCCGGAGGAATGGCACCCGCAGGAGCAGCGGCGGCCGCAGCCGGCTTCTTCTCCTCGGGCTCCAGAGACTCGGGCTTGACGCGCACGCCGGCCTTAGCCTCAGTCACGAGATGTTTTGCGATCGCATGTGCAGTGTTCTTTGCGTCAAAGCGCTGCGAATATGCCTCGATGAGCATAGGCAGGTTGACACCGGTGACGATAGCCCAGGAATCGTGGCCCTCGATGAGCCCGCTGATCTGGTTGAACGGCGTGCCGCCCCACAGATCAACGAGGAAGAGCACCTGCTCCTGGTCCTCGAAGGAAGCGATTGCCTCCTCGACCTTGGCACGGAAGTCGTCGGGGCCCATGCTCGGCTCGAGCGAGACCACGGCAACAGACGGCTGATCGCCAAAGACCATCGAGCCCGTCTGCTTGATTCCAGCCGCCAAGTCACCATGGCTAGCAAGAACAATACTTACCATCACATAACCTCCTTTTTGTCTACGTAATTCCTACACGACAGTTATGGAGTATAGCTGCAAATACAGCAGAATTGTTTGAAAAACTGTAAAAGGTAGCATTATTTGTTTAAACGTCTTGTTTTGTTACAAGCTGATTACATTCCAGTATTTTGGCTGATTTGCTGCTGAGAATTGATAGCTGATCTATTTACATGACCGAATTGAGCACGCTGTTCATTATTGCCGGTTTTAAACAGACACAAATGTGCTCGGGTTGAGGCTATTTCGTTTAAACAGATGGTGCTTGACTAATGGTAAGGAATATGCTCTAGGAAAGTAGTCGTTGGGGACGTTCTTTAATGACTAGTCGTTTAAGAACGTCCCCAACGACTAAGTTAGGCGATGTGGAGGGGGTTGGCGGCGTCGACGGCATCGGGGGCATCGGATAGGCCGTCGGGGGCAGCGTCTGTCGGGTCCTCGTCGGGGGTCTCGATCTGCTTGATCATGACCTCCTGGCCCTGCAGCAGATAGGTCTCGCCGCTACCGCAATGGGGGCAGGTCTTGCCGTGCTCGACCGTCGCGTAGTCGCAGCCGCACGCCTCGCAATGCGTCACGGCCTCGACAGGCTCCACAATAAGCTCCGCGCCCTGCGTGATAGGCTTTTTATCTGCCGCCCAGCGCCAAGCATCAAGCAGCAGATCGGGAACGACGCCCGAGACCTCGCCCAGGAGCAGCGTCACGCTCGAAACGCGACTCACGCCATTGGCGCGCGCCACATTCTCGACATCGCGAATGATGTGATAGACGATTCCTAATTCATGCACTTTTTCTTCCGCCGTTCTAACGAACGGCGGTCGACTTGACGCTGCGCGAGCCCCAGACGGACGATCTGCCTTTCAATCGTCGGGCATGGGCAAAAGCCCTATGCCCTCCTCTTTCAAGGCACCTCGCCACGCCTGGGACTCGCTCACTGTCCAACCGTTCTCTACGCCGTTCTCTTGTTTGTTGCGTTTTTTATTTCTTCCCAAATTTGATTTTGATCGCACGCTTCAAAGCGTACTTACCCAGGCTTGGGAGCTTTTGCTCGTATTTGACCATCGTGGAGCACTCGGGGCGATCGCGATCCAGGTGGATGGCATCGAACGCGCACTTGGTGGTGCACAAGCCGCAGCCGATGCACTTGTTGGGGTCGACGATCGAGGCACCGCAGCCCAGGCAGCGGGCGGTCTCGGCGCGCACCTGCTCCTCGGTAAAGGTCTCGACGTACTCGCTAAAGGGTGCAGCCTTCTCGCGCTCGCGGTCGACATGCGCCACCTCGCGGCTCGCGTTGTCGTAGCTCTCGATCACGACATCGTCGCGGTCGAGCGCGGTGTAGTGGCGCTGGTTGCGGCCGATGGTGAGCGTGGATCCCGGCTGCACAAAGCGATGGATGGACACGGCGGCCTCGTGACCGGCGGCGATGGCGTCGATGGCAAAGCTCGGACCGGTGTAGACGTCGCCGCCCACAAAGATGTCGGGCTCAGCGGTCTGATAGGTCTGGGGGTCGGCAAGAGCACCCTGGCCGCGGCCGAGCTCCACCTTGGAGCCAGCCAGCAGGTCGCCCCACACAATGGACTGGCCAATCGACATGACCACGCGGTCGGCATCGACGCGGCGCAGATCGTTCTCGTCGTACTCGGGCGCAAACCGGCCCTCGTCGTCAAAGACACGCGTGCAGCGCTTGAAGGTGATACCGCACACACGACCGGCCTCGTCCAGGTGAACCTCCTTGGGGCCCCAGCCGCAGCTGATGTGAGCGCCGTCCTCAACGGCCTCGCGACGCTCCTCCTCGCTGGCGGGCATCTGGGCCTCGCTCTCCAGGCAGAACATCTCAACGTGCTCGGAACCCAGACGGCAGGCGTTGCGCGCGACGTCGATGGCCACGTTGCCGCCGCCCACCACGATGGTGCGGCCGGGCAGCGCGTCGATCTTGCCACTGTTGACCTCGCGCAAAAAGTCGACGGCCACGGTCACGTCCTCGGCATCCTCGCCCGGAATACCGGCGAAGCGGCCGCCCTGGCAGCCGATGGCAACATAAAAGGCCTTAAAACCCTGCTCGCGCAGCTCGTCGAGCGTCACGTCGCGACCGACCTCCACGCCATAGCGGAACTCGGCGCCCATCAGGCGAATGACCTCGACCTCGGCCTCGATAACATCCTTCTGCAGCTTAAAGCTGGGAATGCCGTAGGTGAGCATACCGCCCGGGCGCTCGTTTTTCTCGAACACGACGGGCTTGTAGCCCTTCTCGGCCAGATAGAAGGCGCAGGACAGACCGGCCGGGCCGGCACCGATAATGGCGATCTTCTGATCGAAGCCGCCAGCGCGCGTCGGCGTCACCACGGGCGGGACATAGCGGGTCGCGGCATCCAGATCGCGCTGGGCGATGAACTTCTTGACCTCGTCGATAGCCACGGCGGCATCCACGCGACCACGGGTGCAGGCGTCCTCGCAGCGGCGGTTGCACACGCGGCCGCAGATAGCGGGCAGCGGGTTCTCGCGCTTGATGAGCGCCAGCGCCTCGTCATAGCGGCCCTGCGCCGCGAGCTTTAAGTAGCCCTGAACGGCAACGTGCGCGGGGCAAGCCGTCTTGCAGGGCGCGGTGCCGGACTCGTGCGTCTCGATACGGTTATCGTTGCGGTAGTTGGGCGACCACTTGGTGTGGTCCCACTTGGTGGCATCGGGCAGCTCCTGGCGCGGATACTCGGGCACCTGTCCGCCGGCCTTTTTGCTGCAGAGCTTCTGGCCGAGCTTGGCGGCGCCGGCCGGGCACACCTCAACGCAGCGACCGCAGGCCACACACTTGTCCTTCTCGACCTTAGCGACATAGGCCGAGCGCGAAAGATTGGGCGTGTTGAACAGCTGCGAGGTGCGCAGGGCGTAGCACACGTTGACGTTGCAGTTGCAGATGGCGAAGATCTTGTTCTCGCCGTCAATGTTGGTGATCTGGTGCACAAAGCCGTTGTCCTCGGCCTGGCGCAGGATGTCGTAGACCTCGTCGCGGGTCACGTAATGACCACGATCGGTCTCGACCACGTAGTCGGCCATATCGCCCACGGCGATGCACCAATCGGCCGGGTCGTCGGCGCAGCCCTCTCCCATCACGCGACGGCTCGCGCGGCAGCTGCAGGTGCTAGCGGCATATTTGCCATCGTATTTGTCGAGCCAATGCTCGATATGCTCAATAGGCACCGAGGTGCTCGCGGCATCGATGGCCTTCTCGACCGGAATGACATGCATGCCGATGCCGGCACCTCCGGGCGGCACCATCGGCGTGGCCTTGGACAGCGGCCCCTTGGATGCCTGCTCAAAGAACTTGGCATAGACCGGATGCTCCTCGAGCTGGCTCACGCGCATGTTGAGGAACTCAGCAGAACCCGGCACCAGCATGGGCAGCACCCACTGCTTGGCTCGCTCGGGATTTTCCCAGTTGTACTCGAGCAGGCCCGTGTAGCTCATGTCGTCGAGCATCTTCTCGATCTGGGCCTCGGGCATGCCGGTGAGTTTGACCATCTCGGGCAGCGTGTAGGGACGGCGCATCTTCATCTTGCAGAGCACTTCGGCCTGCTCGTCAGTCGCGGCCTCGGCAAACGACCAGTACTCGTAGCCCAGCAGCTCGTCGCGATGCAGCAGGCGGTTGGTGCAGTGCTCGCACAGTTTGACGATGGCCTCGCGCGGATGCTCCGGCAGCGGCGGCACAAACTCCGCACCGATATCGGGCTCGGTGTAGCTAATCCCCGGTCCGTTGAGAATCATGGTCGTCCCTTCTCTTGCCACAGCCCGGCGAGACCGCGGCGCCCCTCTTTTTTTGCAGGCCGGGCATGCCCCCATGCCGTTCACCCGCCATTGTTGACATTGTGTCAAAAATAGTATTGACGAACCGTCAACAATATTCAAGACTGTTAGGCGAACGGTCAGGCAAAAGAGGATGAAAGGCGGCAAAACATGGGCAACAACGCAGCAGATACCTCTGTGGTCGATGCCGTCCCCGCATCCGATAGCGCGGCAAAGCGCCTGACAGGCGACGAACGCCGTCGCGAGATCCTCGATGCCGTGCGCACCGTAAGCTCCGAGCTGGGCGTGTCGCATCTTTCGGTATCGGCCGTGACCAAGCGAGCCGGCTGTACGCGCTCATTGTTCTACCACTACTTTGCCGATATGGACGCCGCCGTCACCGCCGTCATGGACGAGGCAATCGACGGTTTTATCTCCGAGCTCGAGCAGTGGAATGCCAGCCGCACGGTTGGCGACATCGAAGGCGCACTCGACACCGTCGCCCCGCTCTTCAAGCGTCTGGTCGTGAGCGGCCACGAGCTGCCGAGCACGCTCACCTCGAGCAGCGGTGCGCTCTACGGCGGCTTTTTGCACAACGTGGTCCAGCGCGTGGCGCAGTATATCTGCGACACCACCGTGGTGGATTTTGTCGCCCATCATGAGCTACGCATCGACCATGTCTACGAGACGTTCTACACCCTCATCATGGGACTGTTGATGTATATCCGCACGCACCCCGATGTGCCCGACGAGACGGTCAAGGAGATTATCGCCTCGACGCTCCACATCGAGGGCTATACCGCCAAGTATCCGGAGCGCAAGCCCCAGAACTGACGCCATTTGGCCAAACTGCCCGCGATCAGAAGAGGGGCCGCGGGCGTGTGAAAGGAGAGCAGCATGCTGTTCGATGTTTGGGGTAGCGATACCCTTATCCACTGGGCCGGCTGGGCCATGGTCTTTATTGGCCTGATCGTGCTCAACGAGGTCGGCCGCCGCACCAAGCTGGGCGCGGCAATCATCTTTGGCGTTGCTCCGCTGGCCATGACCATCTACTGCGTCGCCATCGCCGTCGGCGTTTCGCAGGGTGCCGAGTGGGCGCTCACCAACCCCACCCATGTGTACCAGAACAGCTGGTTCCACTACGCCAAGGTATACGCGGCGCTGGCCGGTTGCTGGGGCTTCATTGCCATTAAGTACCAGTGGGGCAAGATCGGCAAGGCGCATTGGTTCCGCGCATGGCCGTTTGTGATCGTCGCTATCAACATCATGATTGCCGTCGTGTCCGATTTCGAGAGTGCCTACCACTTCTTTGTCCTGGGCCAGTCCACCTGGGTCACCTCCGAGGGTGTCACGCAGCTTGCCGGCTGGAACAACGTGTTCAACGGCATCGCCGGTCTCATCAACATCTTCTGCATGACCGGCTGGTGGAGCGTCTACGCCTCCGAGGATCAGACCGATATGCTGTGGCCCGACATGACCTGGGTCTACATCATCGCCTACGATGTCTGGAACTTCTGCTACACCTACAACTGCCTGCCCACCCACTCCTGGTTCTGCGGCTTTGCGCTGCTGCTGGCGCCCACCGTCGCCGCCTTTATCTGGAACAAGGGCGGCTGGATTCAGAACCGCGCCTTTACACTTGCTATTTGGTGCATGTTTGCCCAGGTGTTCCCGTACTTCCAGGAGGAGTCCATCTTTGTGACCCACTCCACGCTCGACCCAGGCGCCGCCACCGCGGTCTCGATTGCCGCGCTGATCGCCAACGTCGCCGCGATCATCTACATCGCCTACCGCGCCAAGAAGCTCGGTCGCAATCCCTACAAGCAGGGTGTCTTTGAGGGCACCAGCGATTGGGAGAAGGCTACCGCTCGCCGCGCCAAGGTTGATTACGCGCACGCCGAGTAACGCGCCTGACGCAAACATCGCTTGAGTACGAAGCCGCATAACCGGCTCCGCGCAACTCAACGCATTGCAGGGCCCCCGGAATGTGATTCGTTCACGTTCCGGGGGCTTTTTGCTGCCGCGAGGATGCGGCTAAACGATGCACTCGGGTTAAATCGGATCTTATATTTCGCATGCGCTTTATATGGCTCCATTTTTGGGTACAGTGTTGAGCCGATATTGCATTGGGGGATATATGAGCGATGAGACGTATGGCCGCGAGGATGCGGCCCAGGATGCGGAAGCATGTGCCGAAGCCCTGGAGAGCCTTGACCGGATCGCGCTAGACGAGCTCTCGTTTAGCGATTCGGTCGTCGACGCGCAAGACGAGGTGCACGAAGACACTGAGGACGAAGGCGGCGACGCCAAAGACGCTCCTGACGAAGCCGAAGAGGACGATAGCGAGGCCGACGACCAGCCCGAATCCGACACGGGCGAGGAAACCGTCTTGCTCGACAGCTTACCGGCCGAAGATTCGCTGACTCGCGAGCTTCCTGGCCTGGGTTCCGCACCAGCCGTGGATGAGACCATCGCCATGGGCGATATTCCCCTGCCGTCCGTTCCCTCGGCACACGAAGCCGAGGTCCGCCATCGCAAGATGTCGCCCAAGCGCCGCAATCTGATGGTCGCCGGTGTCGTGGCCGTCGCGCTCGTCGCCGGCGGTGCAGGCTATGCTGCCTGGAACGGATATCAGCAAGAGCAGGCTGCCGCTGTCGCCGCCAATGCCCACACGATGATGTCGGTGCAGATTGGCGTGCATGCCGCGGGCCTCGACTGTTCCGCCGGCTCCAAGATTCCCGTACAAGTGAGTGGCCAGGATTCTGACGGATCCTCCGTGAGCGAAACACTCTATGTTGACGAGCACGGCCGTGGCATCAAACTGCTACCCGGTGACTACACGCTCTCCATCGCTGCCTCCCCCATCGCGTCCGACGGCACCGTCTATACCGTGCCGACCACCAAGGCGCAGGTCACGATCAAGAGCGACGGACAGGACCTAAGCAGCCAGGCCGCCTTTAAGCTCAAGGTGCCTTCGGCCGACACGGTAACCGACGACCAGATCGATGCCGCCGCCAAATATGCCGAGGAGGGAGGCGCGAGCTCCGCCGCCACCGCCAAGGTGCTCCAGCAGGCGGCAACCGCGCGGCGCGACGCCGCCGTCAATGCCGTGAGCGCGCAAAAGGCACAGGCAGCCCGCGATGCTGACGCTCGCCACAAGGCAACCGACCTCTACCAGCTCGATATCCCCGTCGAGTGGTACGGCAAGGTCGAGACTTGGCAAAATGGCAGCACGCTATGCATCTATCTTGCCGGCGACAGCGATACGCCGATTGTGACGCTCGTCGCGGTGCGCGAGGGCGAGAGCTTTACGCCCGATGAGGGCGATACGGTTTTGGGTGCGGCCAATCTAGGCAACGGTTATACCGTCTACGCCAGCGGCCCCGTCTATCCGTACGTGGTGCCCCAGACCATCAACGGACGGACGCAGAATCCCGTGTCAACCTACCCCATGGACACGGCCATTGAGCTTGTCGAGCTCACGACCGGTAACCGCTACACCTATAGCCAGATCAAGAACGTACTGGTCGGCAAAGACGGCAAGGCAGACGCCGCGACCAAACTCGAGACCGACTACCTCGCCCAGATTCTCCTGCCGAGCATCAAGGCCCAGGACTAGCGGACCATGACACCTGAGTCCTGGCCTCGCAAATCCATAGACGATTAGGAAAGGAGCCACTTCCATGCGGGCACAGCATGTACCACGCCGTGTTTGCATGGAATATCGGCCTGCTCATCCATGGTAACGATTACCGACTCGCCAAGATCAAACTGGGCCATCGCGGCATCGAGCGCGGCAATTTCGCGCTCGCGCGTTTTCTCGCTTGTCATATCCACACTTACCTGAATCAGGCCGTAAGCCTGCATGAGCAGTGCATCCCCAGCCACAAAGTCCACCTCATGGCTTTTATTCTTATCTTTAATCAGCAGGCGGCAAACCGAACCGGGCCGCACGGCGGGGGTCCTTCTTCTGAGCGCATTGAACACCGCGGTCTCGAGCCTCTGACCATGATCCAATGCCGATGCGGGGGAGAACGCTCCGAACATCGCAGGATCGACGGCGTAGACCTTAGACGCAGACCGCGTATTATTTGCAAGCGAACGCGTGAACTCCGGCACCGAAAACAGCAGGTAGGCGTCCTCGTAATACTCAAGTAAGTCGCTGAGCGTATTTCGACTGACGGATATCTGTCTGCTCTTGAACTCGTTGTACACTTTGTTCACTGACAGCTCTCGTCCCGAAGATGCCATGCACCGCGCCAGAAACAGCGAGGCCAAACGGGGGTTCTTGACGTCGTAACGTTCAACGACGTCCATGGCGACCGTTCGCGACGCATATTCCTGTAGCAGCTGAATCGCGTCTGCGGGCGTCTGCTCAAGTGTCGCGATGAATCCCCCTCGCTCGAGATATCCGACCAGATGGTGTCGGAGCAACGCTGCAGCGCTTGAGGAGAAGGGCGCGTTCGACTCAGGAACGCCCCCCGTCTTATATCGGACGTATTCCGAAAAACTCAACGGAAAAAGCTCTCGCACAAGAGAACGGCCCCTGAACTCGCTCTTAAGTTCTGAGGACAGCATCTTAGAAGAAGATCCCGTCACGTAAACGGTCGCCTTCTCCGTATCGACCACGCGTCGCAGAAACGCACCCCATTCGGGTATTTCCTGGATCTCGTCAAAGAAAAGGTAGGCGCCCTCGCCTCGAGCAGCAGGATATAGTGCATAGAATGTATCGAGCACGTCCGCTAGTAGCGATGGCTCATACGGACGCAAGCGCTCATCCTCAAAATTGAAATATAGCATCCGGTCAAGCTCGACGCCTTGGCCCTGAAGCCGCCGTATCTCCTGATACAGGCGATACGTCTTTCCACAACGACGGGCGCCCACAATCACATATACGATGTTGTCGCGCTTTGGCTCCTGCGGGTTGCCCAGATCAAGGTCGCGCTCAAAGACCTGCGGAATCCCCTGTTGCTCAAAGTCCTTTATTTTTTGAGCCACCAAGTCGTTGAATGCCATAATTCTCCAATCTTGCTCTCCTGCTAATCAAGATTATAACGATTCTTGATTAGCAGGAGAGCAAGATTATGCGTATCTTGATTAATGGATAAGCAAGTTTTCTATTAGTGGCCCCTCCCGGAGGATATCGAGCGGCCGAGGGGGCAGGCATGAACGCCTCTAGCCGAAAACAAAGTAGCTAAAAAAGCCCCGTCCCAAATGAGCTACTTAACGCCAGGGGTCGGCTTCGAAGAGGGGCTCGCGCTCGGGGCGACGATCGCTATAAGGATCGTAGCCGTCGTCATCCTCGTTCTCGGCACGGATATAGGGGTCGCGCGGCTTGGGCGCCGGTTTAGGCGCAGGCTTAGGTGCGGCGGGTGCGGCATCGGTCGCCGGCGTGTTCGTCTTGTTCTTGTCTGTCATCTGCATAGCTCCTTGCCATGTACTCACGTTCAACACCATCGATTGTCGCACGAAAAAGGGCGGCGGACCCGATTGGATCCGCCGCCCTTGGCGTTTTGCGATGAGGGGCGGTTTTAAAGCCGGCCCAAAATCTACTCGGCGTCGGGGACTTCGTAGGTGGCCGCCGGCGTGTTGTCGCACACGACGGTAAAGCCGCCGTCCTTGTCGACATCGACCGTCACCTGATCGCCCTCGCGCACCGTGCCGTCGATGATAGCGGCGGCAATGGCATCCACGACCTCGCGCTGCACGAGACGCTTGAGCGGACGGGCACCAAAGACCGGGTCCAGGCCGCCCACGGCGAGCATCTGCTTGGCCGCCGGGGTGATGGCCAGCGTCATGCGCTCCTTGGCCAGACGCGCGCGGACGTCGGCGAGCTGGATGTCGACGATCTTCTCGATCTGCGCCATGCCGAGCGGATGGAACACCACGATATCGTCGATACGGTTGAGGAACTCGGGGCGGAAGGTTTGAGCCATGGCCCCGTCAACCTGATGGCGCATCTCCTCCTCGTCCTTGCCGGACAGATCGGCGATAGCCTTGGAGCCCACGTTGGACGTCATGATGATAATCGTGTTCTTGAAGGACACTTGGCGACCCTGACCGTCGGTCAAACGGCCGTCGTCGAGCACCTGCAGCAGCACGTTAAAGACATCCGGATGAGCCTTCTCCATCTCGTCGAGCAAGATCACGGAGTAGGGACGACGGCGCACGGCCTCGGTGAGCTGGCCGCCCTCGTCATAGCCCACGTATCCCGGGGGCGCACCGATCAGACGCTGGACGCTGAACTTCTCCATATACTCGGACATGTCGATACGCACGAGCGCGCGCTCGTCATCGAACAGGCACTCGGCCAGCGCCTTGGCGAGCTCGGTCTTGCCTACGCCGGTGGGGCCCAGGAAGAAGAAGCTGCCGATGGGCTTGTCTGGGTCGGAGAGACCCGCACGGCTGCGACGCACGGCCGCGGCTACAGCGGAGACGGCCTCGTCCTGACCGATAACGCGCTTATGCAGCTCGCCCTCCAAGCCCTTCAACTTGTCGAGCTCGCCCTGCATCATCTTGGACACGGGCACACCGGTCCAGGCGCTCACGACCTCGGCGATCTCGTCGGAGGTCACCTGTTCGTTGAGGCCCTCGCCGTCCTGCTGCTTTTGCGCCTCGAGCGCAGCCTCGGAATCCTGAATCTGCTGCTGCAGACCCGGGATCACAGAATAGCGAAGCTCGGACGCACGGCCCAGATCGCCGTTGCGCGTCGCGCGCTCCTCTTCGCTCTTGGCCGCGTCAAGCTGGCCCTTAAGCTCCTGCACGTGGTCGATGGCGTTCTTTTGGTTGAGCCAGCCGGCCTTTTGCACGTTGAGCTTTTCCTGGACTTCGGCAATCTCTTGGCGCAGAGCCTCCAAACGCTCCTTAGAGGCGTCGTCGGTCTCTTTCATGAGCGCCTGTTCCTCGATCTGCAGCTGGGTGAGCTGACGCGTGGTGGCGTCGATCTCGACCGGCATGCTGTCGAGTTCCATGCGCAGGCGGCTCGCGGCCTCATCGACCAGGTCGATAGCCTTGTCGGGCAGGAAGCGGTCGGCGATGTAGCGGTCGGAGAGGTCGGCGGCAGCCACGAGCGCGCTATCGGTGATGTGTACGCCGTGGAAGATCTCGTACTTCTCCTTCAGGCCACGCAGGATTGAAATGGTGTCCTCGACGGTAGGCTCGCTGACCATCACGGTCTGGAAACGACGGGCGAGCGCCGCGTCCTTCTCGATGTACTTGCGGTACTCGTCGAGCGTGGTCGCGCCGATCGCGTGCAGGTCGCCACGAGCGAGCGCCGGTTTGAGGATGTTGCCGGCGTCCATGGAGCCCTCGGTGGCACCCGCGCCCACGATGGTATGGAGCTCATCGATGAACAGGATGACCTTGCCTTCGGATTTTTGCACTTCCTTGAGCACGGCCTTCAAGCGGTCCTCGAACTCGCCGCGGTACTTGGCGCCGGCGACCAGCGCGCTCATGTCGAGCTCGATGAGGTCGCGGTCGCGCAGGGTGCTCGGTACGTCGCCGGCCACGATTCGCTGAGCAATGCCCTCGACGATGGCCGTCTTGCCGACGCCCGGCTCGCCGATAAGCACGGGGTTGTTCTTGGTGCGGCGGGACAGAACCTGAATAGTACGACGGATCTCGTCGGTACGGCCGATGACCGGGTCGAGCTTGCCGGCGCGAGCCAGATCGCAGATGTTGCGACCGTACTGCTCCAACGCCTCAAACTGCGTCTTGTCCTCGGCAGACGTCACGCGGTCATCGCCGCGCAGTTCCTCGTAGACTTGCTCGATGCGCTCCTTGGTCACGCCGGCGTCACGCAGCACGCGACCCGCCTCACCCTTGTCCTCGGCAAGTGCCATCAGCAGATGCTCGGTCACCACAAAGCTGTCGCCCATCTTGGTGGCCTTTTTCTCGGCCTTCTCGATCACGCGAACGAGCTCGTTGGACAGGCCCATCTGCTGACCCTCGCCCGACACCTTGGGCGCATGGTCGATGGCATCTTGTGTGGAGCGTGCGAGCTGAGCCGGGTCGGCACCGATGCGCTCGATGATCACGGAGATATTGCGCTCGCCGGCACCGAGCAGGGCAGACAGCAGGTGGATCGGCTCCACCGCGCCGGCCTGTGCATCGGCAGCCGTGCTCATGGCGGTCTGCAGCGCCTCGCGCGACGTCATTGCTAGCTTATCGATTCTCATGGAATCACCTCTCTTGGGGCGGCCGCCCTACGGGGCGGCTTCACGTTGTTCGAGAAGTATTGTTGCCAGCTTTACGCGATCTTATACACAAATCTAAGTCTCTATATATAAGATTTTCTGAGTGAATTACGGATAGGGTACTGAGATGTCAGCCCGCCGCTGCCCAGGCGCGCTACCGTCTCGATCTGTAACATCTAGCAGCCATTTTTGATCCTAGATGTTACAGATCGAGACAGACCGAAAACCACCACAAAGAGGACAGGCACCTTTGTGGTGGTCGCGGTCTCTACTCCTTCGCCGAACCCGTACTTCCCGATTCGACGGTCCAGGGCATCTCATCCTCGAACAGCCATGTACGGGCAGACCCACTATCGCGTGCAGTCTGCGGGTCAGGCAAGCAGGTCTGTTTATAGGCATCTTGGATACACTGACCCATAAAATCGTTGAGCTCGGTCTGGTCGCCCTCCATGACATAGGCGACATCGCCGTCCATGATGTAGATGCCCGGACCCTCATTGCCCTCGTAGCCCGGATCGTACGAGACATCACATAACTTTGCGCCGTTTGCAGTGTCCAGCTCGATGGACGAGTGGCATCCGCCAACCATGTCGTTCGCTTTTGCCCGATAGGACGCATATCCGTACCAACGCTTAAATGTTTTGCCCTTGAGTAGCTCGGACGCCCTATCGATCAGGCTTGTATCCGTGGTATAGCGCATGGCCCCAAGCTGAATACGCGGATAATTGCTAATACCCAGCACAGCCGGCTGCTCATCAAAATCAACGGTAATGGTCTCGGGCTTGTCGTCGCCGGTCAGAAGTTCGACAGATTGAGTCACAGGCTTGACCACCGGCTCCGTCACCGCAGCAGGTAGAAATGCCATACCGACAGCGCCCGCGCCAACCACAGCGATCGCAAGCGCCAAGACAATCAATCCAATACGGGCAGAACGGCTCACGGCAAAACACCCCACAATGCAAACCTTCGCCACCTGCACTAATGATACCGCCAGCTAACACTATTACCAAAAGAAGCCGCGCGCTCCTCACCACCACAAAGGGGACAGGCACCTTTGTGGTGGTTTTCGACGCTAACGGTCGACCATCTCGCGCAATGAGATTAAACTTGAATTGCTCTCTGAACATATCCATTTCTGCCTATCCTCAACAGATCTTTGTCTCGAGGAGCGCATATGAAGCCGCCTCATTCCACCGGTCGCAACGTCATCGCCATTCTCGCCATACCCATCGTGATGCTCTTCCTTATCGTCATCACGCCCTTTTCCCTTGGTATCACCTCGCCCTTCGATTTATGCGGAATGGTCGACGCCGGCTCGCGTGCCACCTCGCTCTCCTTTATCTGTCGCGGCGTGTTTTACGAAGATGGAATTCCCACCGGAAGTTGGCAGTCAAAGTTGCCACTGCTCGGTCAGATCGACGGATGCTCCCCCTATTTCTGCCTTGGACCTCAGACGCTAAACTATCTAATCGACGACCAGCCACTCGACTTCATCACCCTCGCCTACGACTACGCACCAAACACCGATGAGCGCCACATGAACCAAGTCCTCGACAAGATGCTTGGACAGTGCGGGCTCACCGAGGAGGCCGGTCGAACCATCTATAGCAACCAGAAATTAAAGCGAACAGAACTCCGCCGTGTCGGAAAAATCAAAGGGCGAAACGGGGCCGCCTACTGGGATGCCTGGGCAAACACGCGACAAGGGCGAATTCGGACACAGCACCTATATGGTCACTGTCTACACCAAAGACGGAATTAAGGACAATGTTGACGATTTCGCGTCATCCAAACTCGGCATCCCCAAAACAACCAAACCCGCCAGCCCAGATGAAATTCTGTAGAGCCGCCCATTAACATGCCGCTCAACGATCACAACAACATCGAGCTCGTCCCCACCACCACAAAGGTGCCTGCCCCCTTTGTGGTGGTTTTCAACAAAAAGAAGCCGCCCCGATAACAGAGGCGGCATCAAGCAAGTCTATTTATTAGCGTCCCTCAAGACCCAACGAGAACGCAGAAATGTAGCCCGGGGCTTACCCTTTCCCGAACGCGGCCCTCGCGAAGCGCGTGAGCGGGCGGGAAAGGGTAAGCCCCGGGCGGACAATTAAGTGCGCTACTCGGCAGCGGCCTTGAACTTGTTGTAGTTGATCAGGCAGCCGGCCTTGACGATGGCACGCTCCTCTGCCGTCATATCGGCAATGTAGAGCTCAATCTGCTCGACCGCACCATCGGCGCGCACCACGTAGGCGGCGATGTCCTTCAGGTCGCCATCGAGCGCGGCACGGATACCCGGCACAAAGACGTAATCGCCCACCTCAAAGTTGGGCTCGGCCTCCATCTGGAAGGGCACCATGCCCCAGTTCATCACGTTGGAGCGATAGCGCTTGGTGGCGTACTCGTGGACGATGTTGGCCAGGCCGCCAATTACGCGCTGGCAGCTCGCGGCCTGCTCGCGGGCGCTGCCGTCGCCAGGCTTCTTGGCGTAAATCATGGAACCGAACTCGGTCGCCTTGGCATCGGCCGCGACACCCGCGCCGGCCAGCGCCTCAAACACACCGGCAAGCTCGGCATCGAACGCCGCCAGGTCGCCCGCGGACTCGCCGGCAACGCGACGCTTCTCCACAGCGTCGACCTCCTTGGAGCGACCCACGTAGGCCGGGTCGCGGCGGCTCAGCGTAAACTCAGCCAGGCCCAGCGGGTTGGAGCGGAAGGAGCTCGTCTCGCCCGAGGGAATGAGCTCGTCGGTCGTGGTGACCGGGTCCATGATCTTGGAGCAAACCTTGAGCAGGATGTCGTCGCCGAGCGGCTCCATCGCGGGCCACGGCTTGATGTTGGGGCCTTCGACCAGCTCGTCGGCAGGCTCCGCCTTGCCAAAGCCCCAGTACACGCGCTTCTTGTACGGCGCGTCGTCAAAGGTGTACTCGCAGGCCTCGTCCCAAGTGTCCTCGGGCAGGTCGGTCGCCGGCGTCAGGACGCCGCCGTTGGCAGCCGTTGCCGCAATGGAGCGGGCGTCCATCAGGGCCACGGCGCTCAGCTGGCCATTACCCGGCTTGGAACCCTCGCGGTTGGGGAAGTTGCGCGTGGTGTGACGGATCGAAAGGCCGTTGTTGGCGGGCGTGTCGCCGGCGCCGAAGCACGGGCCGCAGAATGCCGTGCGCACGATTGCGCCGGCCTCCATGAGGTCGTAGATGTAGCCGCGGCGTGTAAGTTCGAGCGCCACGGGCTGGCTCGTGGGATAGACCGACAGCGAGAACTCGCCGCAGCCGGTATTGGCGCCCTTGAGCACGCGGGCAGCCTGGACCACGGAGTCATAGTTGCCGCCCGAGCAGCCGGCGATAACGCCCTGCTGCACGTGCAGCTTGCCGTCGACGATCTTGTCGAGCAGGCTAAAGTGCGTCTTGCCCTCGCCGATCTTGGCGGCCTCGAGCTCCACCTCGTGCAGGATGTCCTCGAGGTTCTCGTTGAGCTCGTCGATCTCAAAGCCGTTGGAAGGATGGAACGGCAGTGCGATCATGGGCTTGATGCTCGACAGGTCGACCTCGACGCAACCGTCGTAGTAGGCGACATCGGCGGGCTTGAGCTCGCGATAGTCGTCGCCGCGGCCGTGCATGGTCAAAAACGCGTGCGTGTCCTCGTCGGTGGCCCAGATGCTCGACAGGCAGGTGGTCTCGGTGGTCATGACGTCAACGCCGTTGCGGTAGTCGGTCGTCATGCTCGCGATGCCCGGGCCCACAAACTCCATGACATTGTTCTTGACGTAGCCCTTGGCAAAGACGGCGCGAATGATGGCGAGCGCCACGTCGTGCGGGCCGACGCCGGGGCGCGGGGCGCCCGTGAGGTAGATGGCCACGACGCCGGGATAGGCGACATCGTAGGTGTCGCGCAGCAGCTGCTTTGCCAACTCGCCGCCGCCCTCGCCCACGGCTATGGTACCCAGGGCACCATAGCGGGTGTGCGAGTCGGAACCCAGGATCATCTTGCCGCAACCGGCGAAGTTCTCGCGCATAAAGGAGTGGATGACGGCGATGTGCGGCGGAACGAAGATGCCGCCGTACTTCTTGGCTGCGGAAAGGCCAAAGACGTGGTCGTCCTCATTGATGGTGCCGCCCACGGCGCACAGCGAGTTATGGCAGTTGGTGAGCACGTAAGGCAGCGGGAACTGCTCCATGCCCGAAGCGCGCGCCGTCTGGATGATGCCGACAAAGGTGATGTCGTGGCTCGCCATGGCATCGAAGCGAATCTTGAGTGCCTCGGGGTCGCCCGACGTATTGTGTGCCTGGAGGATCGAATACGCGATGGTGCCGCGCTTGGCATCCTCGGGTGTCTGCGTAATACCGCGCTCGGCAGCCTCGGCCGCAGGCACAACCTCGCTGCCGCCGCGCAGGTAGATGCCGTCCTCGTACAGCTTGACCATACTGTCTCCCACTCTGCCCAAAAGATTTGGGCGCATAGCATACATTCGTTCAATATCGTGCCATAGAACGGTTGCGAGTGGGTTACGAATCTCTGCGTTCACTTTATCTCAGTAAAGCAGAGGACGAGTTAGGTCCTGGGGAGGCAGACTTAGACGCTCAAATGACGAGAGTGGATAATCTCCCACTTTGAGCCTGCAAACAGGCAAAAAACGGGAGATTATCCACTCTCATTCTGCAGGTACTCATTTAAGTCTGTCCCCAATGAGTGCCTACAGGTCGCCGCCCGTGCCCAGCAGTTTGCGCATGACTTGCTCGGGGTTGACCGAGCCGTCGCGCGGGGCCAGGGCGGTGATCTTCTTCTGCATCTTATACTCGTGCAGCTCGTCCTCGAGCTGGCGCACGCGGGCACGGAGTTTTTCGTTCTCGCGCTCACGCTCCTCGGCACGCTCCTTCATATCGAGGATGCGCACCACGCCGGCAAGGTTGATGCCCTCGTCGGTCAGCTGGTTGATGAGCTCCAAGCGCTCGATATCGGCACGCGAATACAGGCGCGTGTTGCCGCCCGAGCGCTGGGGGTTCACCAGGCCCTTGGACTCGTAGACGCGCAGAGTCTGCGGATGCATGCCGGTCAGCTCGGCCGCCACGCTGATCATGTACAGCGGTTTGTTCCTATTGTCCTCGGCCATGCTACCTGACCCCTTTCCGTCTCGTTATCGTCCATCATAAGCCCGCGGGCGTGGTCGTGCGCCGCGACCGCCCTAGTACGTCGCCTTGTAACGATTGACCTTCTCGCGATAGTCGCGCGTGTCGGCCTCGCGCAGCTTGGTCATGGCATCGCGCTCGTCATCAGACAGGTTCGTGGGAACCTGCACCTTGATCTCGACGAGCAGCGCGCCCGTACGGCCACGGTGCTTAACGTCGGGCGCGCCCATCTCCTTAAAGCGGAACTTCTTGCCCGTCTGGGTACCCGCGGGCACCTTCAGACGAACCGTCGCACCGCCGGGCGTCGGCACGTCCACCGTGCAGCCGAGCGCCGCCTCATAGACCGAGACCGGTACCTCCATGGTCACGTCGGCGCCTTTGCGCTTGAACAGCGGGTGCTCCTCCACATGCGTGGTCACGACCAGGTCGCCGCGCTCGCCACCCGCAACGCCATACTCGCCGCGACGCTTGTAGCGTAGCTTGCCGCCATCGACCGCGCCCGCGGGCACCGAGACCGTGATGGTCTGCTGCTCGCCTGTCGAGGGAATGCGATAGGTGACCTTGTGCGTCACGCCGCGAAACGCGTCCTCGGCCGTCACATCGACGGTCAGCGATAGGTCGCCGCCCTTGCGAGCGCGGCTGCGACCCGCGCCGGCACCGGCAGCGCCCGCAGCCCCGGCAAAGCCCGAGCCCCAATCGCTACCCCAGGCGCCGTTGCCGCTAAAGATGCTGTCGAAGATATCGCCCCAGCCGCTGGCGCCCGCGCCGGCACCGTAGCCGCCGCCATACGCGCCACCCGCGCCCGGCATGCCGCCAAACATGAGCATCTGGTCGTATTCTTTGCGCTTCTTCTCGTCCGAAAGCGTTTCGTAGGCCTCGCTGATCTCCTTGAACTTGGCCTCGTCGCCGCCGGCATCGGGGTGATATTTTTGCGCGAGCTTGCGAAACGCGCTCTTGATCTCTTTGTCGGAGGCGCTCTTGGATACGCCCAGGATGTCATAGAAGGTTTTGCCTGCAGCCATCGTAGCTCCTCTCCTGTTACATCCGTCGCCCCTGCGGACGGCGGCTCATGCTGTCATATGGCACTAGGCCAGAAAGGGCCCCGGGTGTTGCCCCGGGGCCCTTCTCAATTACTCCTCGGTGCTCTCGGCCGTATCGGCCGCAGCATCCTCGGGCGCCGCTTTGGGCTCCGGTGCGGGGCGCTTCTCGCCACCGTAGGTCACCGTCACCATCGCGGAGCGCAGGATGCGGTCCGCCATGCGGTAGCCCTTCTGGTACACGTCGTTGACGGTCTCGTCGTACTGCGATGCGTCCTCGACACGCCCCACGGCCTGGTGCTCGAGCGGATCGAACGCCTCGCCCTTGGGGTCGATGGGCTCAACGCCCTCGTGCGCAAACACATCGAGCAGCTTGGCATGCACCGCATCAACGCCATCGACGAACTGCTTAAAGTCGTCGGAAAGCTCCTGGCTACGGGCATGGTCGATTGCACGCTCGATATCGTCAACCACCGGCAACAGCGCGGTGACAAGCTTCTCGGTCGCGCGCTCGCGCTCGGCGATACGCTCGCTGGCGGTGCGGCGACGGAAGTTCTCCCAGTCGGCCTGCAGACGGGCGGTACGCTCGGTGGCGTCCTTTGCCTTGTCCTCGGCGGCCTTCTGGGCCTCTGCCGCAGCATCGAGCTCGCTGCGCACGTCGGCAAGCTCCTTTTGGGCCTGCTCGAACTTGAGCTTAAAGTCGTTGTCGGCGGCTTCCTCACCGGCGCGGATAGCGGCTTCCACCATCTCGTCCTCGGTCATCGTCGCCTCCTTGTTGGAATCCTCTACCTGGTTCTCGGCAGCCTCGGCGGCCTCGGCCTCGTTGGCCTCGGTATCGTCGACGGCCTCTACGGGAATCTTCACGTCCTTCTCCTCAGAGTCAACGGGGGCGGCGCCAGCGGCGGCCGCCTCCGTGCGAGCTTTACGGGCGGACATGATTACTTGTCCTCGTCGTCCACAACCTCGTAGTCGGCGTCGACGACGTCATCGTCGGCAGGCTGGGCACCGGCGGCGCCGTCGGTCTGCTGCTGAGCGTCGGCGTAGACAACCTGAGCCAGCTCGTAGGCTACGGACTGCAGGGACTCGCCAGCGGCCTTGATAGCCTCGACGTCAGAGCCCTCGAGCGCCTTCTTGGCGTCGGCGATAGCAGCCTCGGCCTTGGACTTCACGTCGGCGGAAACCTTATCGCCCAGCTCGTTGAGGGTCTGCTCGGTGGAGTAGCACAGGCTATCGGTCTGGTTGCGGACCTCGACCTCTTCCTTCTGCTTCTTGTCCTCCTCGGCATGAGCCTCGGCGTCCTTGACCATACGATCGACTTCGTCGTCGGACAGAGCGGTGGAACCGGAAATAGTGATCTGCTGCTCCTTGCCGGTGCCCTTGTCCTTAGCGGAGACCTTGACGATGCCGTTGGCGTCGATGTCGAAGGTGACCTCGATCTGCGGCACGCCGCGGCGGGCAGCCGGGATACCGGTCAGCTGGAACTTACCGAGCGACTTGTTGTCGCGGGCAAGCTCGCGCTCGCCCTGGAGCACGTTGATCTCGACGCTGGTCTGGTTGTCGGCAGCGGTGGAGTAGACCTCGGTCTTGGAGGTCGGGATCGTGGTGTTGCGGTCGATCATCTTGGTCATGATGCCGCCCATGGTCTCGACGCCCAGCGACAGCGGGGTAACGTCGAGCAGCAGGATGCCCTCGACGTCGCCGGTGAGCACGCCGCCCTGGACGGCAGCGCCGTCGGCAACGACCTCGTCGGGGTTCACGGACATGTTGGGCTGCTTGCCGGTCATGGTCTTGACCAGATCCTGGACGGCGGGCATACGGGTGGAGCCGCCGACGAGGATGACCTCGGTCAGATCGGAGAGCTTGAGCTTAGCGTCGCGCAGGGCGTTGGTGACAGGCTGCTTGCAGCGCTCGAGCAGGTCGCGGGTGATCTTCTCGAACTCAGCACGGGTCAGCGTGTAGTTGAGGTGCAGCGGGCCGGACTGGTTCATGGTGATGAACGGCAGGTTGATGGTGGACTGCTGGGCTGCGGAGAGCTCCTTCTTGGCGTTCTCGGCGGCCTCCTTCAGACGCTGCAGGGCCATGGGGTCCTGACGCAGGTCGACACCGTTCTCCTGCTGGAACTTATCGGCCATCCAGTCGATGACGCGCTGATCCCAGTCGTCGCCGCCCAGGTGGTTGTCGCCCGAGGTGGACAGAACCTCAAACACGCCGTCGGCGAGGTCGAGGATGGAGACGTCGAAGGTGCCGCCGCCCAGGTCGAAGACCAGGATGCGCTGGTCGGTGCCCTGCTTGTCCAGGCCATAGGCAAGAGCAGCAGCGGTCGGCTCGTTGACGATACGCTTGACGTTGAGGCCGGCGATCTTACCGGCGTCCTTGGTGGCCTGGCGCTGGGCGTCGTTGAAGTAGGCTGGGACGGTGATGACGGCGTCGGTGACGGTCTCGCCCAGGTACTTCTCGGCGTCGGCCTTCATCTTTGCGAGCGTCATGGCGCTCACCTGCTCGGCGGTGTAGTCCTTGCCCTCGATATCGACGACGGCACGGCCACCCTGGCCCTCCTTGACCTCATACGGCACGGTCTTGATCTCGGAGGTGCACTCGGAGTACTTGCGGCCCATGAAGCGCTTGATGGAGAACACGGTGTTCTTGGGGTTGGTGACAGCCTGGTTCTTAGCGGCCTTACCCACAACGCGGTCGCCGTCGGCACGGAAGCCCACGACGGACGGGGTGGTGCGGTCGCCCTCGGCGTTCACGATAATGGTCGGAGAACCGCCCTCGAGAACGGCCATGGCGGAGTTAGTAGTACCAAGGTCGATACCAAGAATCTTACTCATTAGAAATTCCCTCTCTCTTTTGCGTTCGCGTCGCCTCGACGGTCTGTCGCGCGGCGCTTCGGCTTGTCTTTCAGGATGTAGTGTATCCCCTTATGGGCTGGAATATACAAAATCTAAGTCAATTCATATAAGATTTCTTATCTCCGAGAGTTTAGGTTCGCAAAATCGCAGGTAGAAGCGCTATTTGAGTTCTCGGCAAATCTACTGAGATCTATGTAGAGATGACTGAGGTTTGCGTCCGGGGGCGCCTGGGGCTGCCTTGCGGAAAGCTCGTCCCGGTTTGAGCGTGGATTCCGGGACACAGTTTCCTCTTGAAGGCTCAGCCGGAAGCTACATCCCAGTTTGAGCACCGATTCCGGGACGCAGCTTCCGCCGGGCGGTCCAACCGGAAACTAGGGCCCGTTTTTCGGCAAATTTATGGGATGCGCTTTCCGCAAGCGCGCTCAATAGCTCAATATTTCAAGTCACCTTTAGCTAACATTTACGCAGCTCAGCGGCCCCACCTGCGTGTTTTTTAGTAAACCTTGGCATACTCGGCGAACGGTATGAAGATGCCGGCCAGAGGGTATTGCAAACGGTCGCTCCCGTGGTATGTTTTTGCCCGAATCAAACCGACGCGCATCGCCTGTAGCGTCGGTCAACAGAGAGGAAACTACCATGGCTCATCCCGTAATTGATGCCGACGAGTGCATCGCTTGTGGCGTTTGCGTCGACTCCTGCCCCGCTGGCGTTCTGGAGCTCCAGGACGTCGCCACCGTCGCTGACGAGGACTCCTGCGTCGCCTGTGGCGCTTGCCAGGACGCTTGCCCCGCTGGCGCGATCACCGAGATCGTCGAGGAGTAACAACTCCCGCACTTGCACACTCAAAAGTACACCGTGCACAAAAAAGGAGGCCTCCGCATCGCCGCGGAGGCCTCCTTTTTTGCATTCGTGGGCAGCTAATTGGGGACGGTGTCGGGCTAGGACAAATCATCCTCGTAGGGCATTAAATCGGCAAGGTAGCCCTTCTCCTTGAGTATGGCCTCGATCTCGTCGAGGGTCTGCTCGTCCTCCGCCGCGATGCGATGGAAGTGGTAGCCGCTCGTCACCGTTAGTAGTGGAAAGCTCTTGCCGCTCTCGATATCGTGCAGGTAGCGCTCAACATCGCGACGATTGCGGATGTCCAGGTCGGCCGTGATCTTGCCGTACACACGATGGTTGACGATCACGTTGAGCACGGCGCCACCCGCGTCGACGATACTCGTAAGCTCGTCGCCCGCCTGCTCCACGCCGTGGCGCACCTTAACAAGACGCGTGGGCACGGCGGGGCTACTCGCGGCTTCCTGCAGCACGTAGCCGCGGTTGGTCGCCACGATATCGTGCCCATCGGCACGCAACAGGGCAATATCCTGAACCACGACCTGACGGCTCACGCCAACCTCGCGGGCAAGTGCGCTGCCCGAAACGGGCTCCTTGGCTCCTTCGAGCACGGCCATGATGGCACGGCGACGCTCGCGGGCGTTCATTATTTACCGTCCAGCAGACGCAGGTGCTTAAGCGAGAGGTCGAGGATCGGCGCAGAGTGCGTCAGGGCGCCCGAGCTAATATAGTCGACACCCAGATCGGCCAGGGCGCGAATGTTGCTGGCGTCCACGTTGCCCGAGCACTCGGTCTTGGCGCGGCCATCGATAAGCTCGATGGCGGCAGCCATGTCGTCGTGGGTCATGTTGTCGAACATGATGATGTCGGCGCCGGCTTCCACGGCCTCGCGCACCATGTCCAGGTTCTCGCACTCGATCTCGACCGTCGTGGTAAACGATGCATGGGCGCGCGCCATCTCGATCGCACGCATCACGCCGCCGGCGGCGTCGATGTGGTTGTCCTTGAGCATGACGGCCGTCGACAGGTTGTAACGGTGGTTGCTGCCGCCGCCGATCTCGACCGCGGCCTTCTCGAAGACGCGCATGCCCGGCGTGGTCTTGCGCGTGTCGACGAGCACGGTCTTGGTGCCCTCGAGCACCGCAGCCATTCTGTGTGTATAGGTAGCGATACCGCTCATGCGCTGCAGGTAGTTGAGCGCCACGCGCTCGCCCGAAAGCAGCACGCGCGCATCGCCGCGCACCTGGCCCACGTGGTCGCCGGCGTGCACCTCGTCACCGTCGGCAACATCAAACAGCACCGAGCTCTGCGAATCCAGCAGCTCAAAGGTGCGAGCGAACACATCCAGGCCGGCGATGATGCCATCGGCCTTGGCGATAAGCTCCACCGTGGCGGGACGCGCCGTGGGGCACACGCTCGCCGTGCTCACGTCCTCAAAGGTAATGTCCTCGCGCAGAGCCTGCAGAATCAGATCATCGACGACGAGTTTCATGGTAATGGGATTCATGGTCTACTCCTCCACGGCCTGCGTGCCGGCGGCACGGGCCAAATCATCGATTGCCAGGGTGTCGGCGCTCAGGGCGCGATGACGGCCATCGAGCACGGGATCGCCCGCCTGCTCCACGGCCAGCGACTCGCCGGTACGCATGTACCACGCGGCGCGACGACCCCAGACCAGCGCCTCGAGCAGGCTGTTTGATGCAAGGCGGTTCTTGCCGTGAACGCCGTTGCAAGCCGTCTCGCCCGCGGCGTAGAGCTCGGGCATCGAGGTGCGGCCGTCCTTGTCGACCCACACGCCGCCCATAAAGTAGTGCTGTGTGGGCGTAACGGGGATGGGCTCGTCCAAGATATCGCGGCCGTCCTCCAGGCAGCGTGCGCGAATGTTGGCAAAGTGCCCGGTCACCACATCGCGCTCGACGGGGGCAAAGCTCAGCCACTCGTGCTCGGTGCCGTCCTGCTTCATCTGCTCGCGAATAGCGGCGGCGACCACATCGCGCGGCTGAAGCTCATCGGTAAAGCGCTCGCCGGCGGCGTTGAGCAAAATCGCGCCTTCGCCGCGGCAGCTCTCGCTGATCAGGAAGGTGCGGCCCGGCTGCGGCGAGAACAGTCCCGTGGGATGGATCTGCACGTAGTCCAGGTGCTCCATCTTAATGCCATGCTCCTGAGCGATATAGCAGGCATCGCCCGTGAGCTGCGGGTAGTTGGTCGAGTGGTCGTATACGCCGCCGATGCCGCCCGTTGCCCACAGCGTATGGCGGGCATGGATCTTAAAGGGCTCGCCGGCATGCACGCCCTCGGCGGCATTTGTCAGCTCGTCGGCGGGACGAACCGAGTTGTCCTCGTCCACGGAAACGGCGACGACACCGGCACACACCGTGGCGCCGTCACGCTCGGCCGTCAGGATGTCGGTCATGGCCACGTGCTCCAGAATCTGCACGTTGTCCAGCTTGCGAACGGCCTGGAGCAGCCTGGTCGTGATCTCCTTGCCCGTAATATCGGCATGGAAGGCAATGCGCGGGCGGCTGTGCGCGCCCTCGCGGGTAAAGTCGAGGCTGCCGTCGGCCTTGCGCTCAAAGTCCACGCCCATGGCCAGTAGGTCGTTGATGACCGAGCGGCTCGAGCGGATCATGATGTCGACGCTCTCGCGGCGGTTCTCGTAGTGGCCGGCGTGCATGGTGTCCTCAAAGAAGGCATCGTAGTCCGAGCCCTCGGGCAGCACGCAGATGCCGCCCTGCGCGAGCATCGAATCGCACTCGTCGACGGCGCCCTTGGAGAGCATGATTACGCGCGTGCTCGTCGGCAGATTGAGAGCCGCATACAGGCCCGCCACGCCGCAACCGGCAATGACGACATCGCACTCCATATCGGGGTATTGTTTGGTTTCCACAGGAATCCTCTCCCTTGTAATGTGACATAAGGGATGGTCCCTCATGTCACATTGGCTTAGCGCGCCGCGTACTCGAGCATGCGGTCGAGCGTGAGCTTGGCCTGATCGGCGGCCTCGTCCGACACGCCAATCCGCACCTCGCCCTCGCCCGTCTCCAGGCAGCGCACGAGCTTTTCGAGCGTGATGAGATCCATGTTGACGCAGGTGGGCTGCACCGCAGGGAAGTAGAACTTCTTGCCGGTGCCCTGGCAGCGGCGCTCAAGTTCGTAGAGCACGCCGCGGACCGTCACGATGATGAACTCGCTCGCGTCCGACTCCTCGGCATACTTGATGATGCCGGCAGTAGACCCGATGTAGTCGGCCTCAGCCAGGACGTCGGCCTTGCACTCGGGGTGCGCTAGCACGAGCGCGTCGGGGTGCGCCTCCTGCGCGTCGACGATCTGCTCGACGGTGATGATGTGATGACGCGGGCAGTAGCCATTGTTGAGGATGACGTGCTTTTGCGGCACCTGCTCGGCTACGAAGCGGCCCAGGTTTTGATCGGGGATGAACAGGACATGCTGCTGCGGCAGCTCGGACACGATCTTGACGGCGTTGGAGCTGGTGACGCACACATCACTCCAGCTCTTGATCTCGACCGTCGAGTTGACGTAGCACACCACGGCAAGGTCGTCGCCGTACTCGGCGCGCGCCGCGTCGACCGTCTCGTGCTTGACCATGTGCGCCATGGGACAGTCCGCGCCCGGCTCGGGCAGCAGCACGGTCTTGGTGGGGTTGAGCAGCTTGGCGCTCTCGCCCATAAACTCCACGCCGCACAGCACGATGGTCTGCTGCGGCAGGCTCTTGGCAAGCTTTGCCAGGTAGAAGCTGTCGCCGACGTAATCGGCCACGGCCTGCACCTCGGGCGCCACATAGTAGTGCGCCAAGATCACCGCATCACGTTGGGTTTTTAGTTGCTGAATGGCCTCGACGAGCTCTGCGGGCACCAGTGCCGCGCGCTCCGTTGCCGTCGTTGCCGATGCTAGGCCGGCCGCGATATCGTGTGCAAGCTCCGACGCATCCATGTTCGCGCTCTGTGCCATCAAGGCCCCTCTCTTTTGGCGAATCTTGGGGCTTTAGTATGACACCTGGCTTTACAGCTGACAAGACAGCTGTAAACCTAGGTGTAAAGTTGAAATAAAGATTCAATCATGCGGCAGGTCCATTTTCGAACTGGCAAGCTGAGGATAGCCGAGCTCTCGATAGCGCAGGAGGCATCTTTGGACGGCCGCCGCGCATGGTCGACGGCATGCCCGTGACCCAGCATGCGGGCCACGGCTTTGGAACCAAGAGCATCAAACTTGCCGTGGAGCGCATGAACGGCAACTGCCAGTTCCGCATTAACGGCGATCGGTTTGAGCTGTGCGCTGTGATGTAGAAGTACGGCGCCGATCCTGCGGCGTGTCTTGCCCGCCAGGCAATCGCTCGCCGGCGCCAATCCGCTACAGCGGAGCGGCCGCCGGGGTCAGCTGCTTGATGTAGGCCCACATGCGCTGCTTGGCCGCCTTGTCGGTCAGCGCCGCCTCAAAGCCATCGAGCGCGAGCACGCGGCGACCCTGCACATGGGCGACCAGGCCGGGCTTGAGCATGGCGGTGTCGAAGTCATCAATCGCCACGAGCATATCGGCGTAGGTTTCGCGCATGACATCGGCCGCGCTGTTATCGAGCAGCAGCACCGCCTCGGGATCCAGAGCCTCCAGTGCCTCGCGGAACAGGTCGCACGGCAGGGCGTGGCCCACCGTCACAGCTCCGTCGCCCGCGCCGGCAACGCTTGCCAGCACGCAGAAATCCTCAGGCGCATAACCGATGGCCCCGAGTGCCTTGCGCAGTGCGGCGCCATCCGCGCCGGCGGCAAGCTCGCCGCCCAAACGCTCGGCCTCATCTAAATCGCCTTTGACCAGCACAATCGGCGAGCATGCATTGCCCGCGACACGCACGCCACGCGCCGCAAGCGACGCGAGCTCCTGCTCGGTGGCCTGTGCGATAGCTTCTTTTTTCTGGCTTTGTGACGTGGACATGCGCTCTCCAATCGTTTGCGTGCCCACCATTATATAAAAGAGCCGCCTGCGAGTGGTTGCATTGCGGGCCGTTGGGTATAAGCACGGTCGTACTGAGTTTTACGCGGCCGAGCCGCGTCGCATTATGGAGGTCACCATGGCTGACATTAAGCAGATTACCCCCGAGAACTTCGATTCCGTCGTTAGCGGCAACCTTCCCGTACTGGTTGATTTTTGGGCACCGTGGTGCGGGCCCTGCCGATCGCTCTCGCCCATCGTGGACGAAGTAGCCGACGAGCTGGCCGGCAAGCTTGCCGTTGCCAAGTGCAACGTCGATGACAATCAGGACCTGGCCATGAAGTTTGGCGTCATGAGCATCCCCACGCTGGTTGTCTTTAAGAGCGGCGAGGAGGTCGACCGCTCGGTCGGCGCGCTGCCCAAGGCAAGGCTGCAGGCATTGCTGGAGAAGCACCTGTAATACGCTGGTTACATTTTGGCGTCCTGCCGCCGTCCATGAGCGCTTTTGCACCGCTCGCCGGACTTCTGGGTGCACCGCGTGCGACCACGGATAGTATGGTAAATACAAACAGCCCCCAGTGAACGGGTGCGGGTCAGACGGACTCGCACCCGTTTTCTTATGCGGCGATGCGCAAAGCGGGCGTAGTAGAATCTGAACCACTGATTAAACCCGTACAAAAGGAGACTTTCCATGCATGACGTCGGAATGAACATGAGCCAGCTTGCCATGAGCGTCAAGCAGGTCGACGACACGATCGAGCTCGCCCACGAGTGGAGCCATCAGCTGCTGCATGCGACCGAGAACTTTGACATGGAACGCATTGGCGCCAAGCTCGAGGCCGCCATGGCGGCACTCCACGAGGCGCACGACGCACTCGAGGGCTACGAGGAAGCCATCGAGGCCGACCATAACTCCGTTGGCTCCGTAAAGCTGGTGTAGCGTGGCCGAGCACGAGCACGCCTGCGATCACGAGCACGAGCATCCGCACGGGCCGACCGGCGACATGGGCTGCCGTTGCAGCGGCTCCGCCTCAGAGCTGGTCCGTTTTTCAGTCACCGCGCCCGACGACCTGCTGCGCCGCTTTGACGAGCAGATCGCGCGCCGCGGCGACGTGGCCAACCGCTCCGAGGCAGTGCGCGACCTGATTCGCGCCTCCATTGCCAAGGAGCAGATGCGAACACCCGACGAGCAGGTCATCGGGTCGCTCACCATGATTTACGACCATCACACCGGCGACCTGACGCGCCGCCTGGACGAGGTGCAGCACGACTACACCGAGGAGATCGTATCGACCATGCACGTGCATCTGGATCACCACAACTGCTTGGAGATTCTGGCGCTTAAGGGTCGCGGCGAGCGCGTTTACGAACTGGCCGACCGACTGCTGGGCCTGCGCGGCGTTAAGCACGGCGAGCTCACCTGCGCCGCCACCGAGCAGAGCTTGGGGCTGTAACAGCACACATTTCAACGAAGGAGGGCCGCATGCGACATGCGCATATCCATGTAACGGGCATTGTGCAGGGCGTCGGCATGCGACCGTTTGTGTATCGCGAGGCCATGGCGCACGGCATTTGCGGCTGGGTGCTCAACGCGGGCGATGGCGTGCATATCGAGGCGCACGCCCTTGGCAAAGCACTCGACGAATTTGTCGACGCGCTTTCCGAGCATGCGCCTGCGGCGTCTCGCGTGGAGCGTGTCGAGGTTGTAGGCCTAGCACCCGGCGACTGGGACGCCGCCAACGAGCAGGGCTTTCGCATTGTGGCGTCGCAGGATCAAACTGCCCACACGACGCTCATCTCGCCCGACATCGCCACATGCGATGACTGTCTGCGCGAGCTGTTCGACCCCGCCGACCGACGCTTTCATTATCCCTTTATCAACTGCACCAACTGCGGACCGCGCTTTACCATCGTTCGCTCGCTGCCCTATGACCGAGCGGCCACCTCGATGGATCGCTTTCCCATGTGCCCCACCTGCGCCGCAGAGTATGCCGACCCGCTCGATCGGCGGTTTCACGCGCAGCCCGATGCCTGCTTTGATTGCGGACCGCATATTACGTGGCGTGAGGCCGATCGCGGCGTTACGCCAGCTGGTGTCGACGCGACGCCAGCCGTCGGCTCCACGCGTGAGGCCAGCGACGCCGTCATCGAACGCTGCGTCGAGCTGCTGGCAGGCGGCGGCATCGTCGCCATCAAGGGTCTGGGTGGGTTCCACCTGGCCTGCGACGCCACCAACGAACGAGCGGTATGCGAGCTGCGCCGTCGCAAGCGTCGCAGCAACAAGCCGCTTGCCGTTATGGTGCGCGGCCTTGCCGACGTCGAGCGCCTGTGCCACATCGATGGCGTTGAGCGCAACCTGCTGGCCGGCAGCGTTCGCCCCATCGTGCTGTTGCGCCGCCGCGCTGCCGGCAACGACGCCTACGGCTCCCCCGAGCTCGCGCCATCCGTCGCACACGACTTGCCCGAGCTCGGCGTCATGCTCCCCTACACCCCGCTTCAACATTTACTGCTCGCCGCGGCTGTAGCGCACGGTATGCACGCAATCGTCATGACCAGCGGAAACCTGAGCGAAGAGCCCATCGAGACCGACGATGCCCTTGCATGGGAGCACCTTGTTGCCGCCGGCATCGCCGACGCGCTGCTCGGTAACGACCGCGCGATCCTGTCGCGCTACGACGACTCCGTGGTACGCGTGGTCGACGGCGACGTCATGCTCGTGCGTCGCGCACGCGGATATGCGCCGCAGCCGCTGTCGTTGCCGGCGCTCAACGGCACCACGCCCTGCGTGCTCGCCTGCGGGCCGCAGCAAAAAGCCACGATTGCACTCACGCGCGAAGGGACGAACGGCGAGGCAGCCTGTTTTGTGTCGCAACATATCGGCGATGTCGAAAACGGCGCGACTTTCGATGCTTGGAACGCCGCGCGCTCGCGTCTGGAAAACCTCTTTGACCTGGCGCCTGCCGCCCTGGCATGCGACATGCATCCCAGCTATCTGTCGAGCCAATGGGCGCGCGAGCAGGCACGGGAGCACAATCTGCCGCTTATCGAAGTCCAGCACCATCATGCGCACATCGCGAGCGTAATGGCAGAGGCGATTGCCGCAGGCCGGCTTGCGCCCGATGCACGTGTCCTCGGCATCGCCTTCGACGGCACGGGTGCCGGCACCGATGGCACCATATGGGGCGGCGAGTTTCTTATCGCCCATCTCGCCGATTTTGAGCGCGTCGCGCATCTGCGCACCTGGGCGCTTCCCGGTGGCGCCGCATCCGTACACGATGCCCGCCGCAACGCCTTTGCCCTGCTCAGCGAGCTCAACCTGCTCGAGCACCCGGGAGCCGTGGGGCTCTTGAACAGCCTTGACGAGCAAACACGCAGCATAACGGCAACGATGATCGAGCGCGGCATCAACAGCCCGCGCACCAGCAGCATGGGTCGCCTGTTTGATGCCGCCGCCGCGATCCTAGGCATTTGCGGCCAGGCGACCTACGAGGGCGAACCCGCCATCGAGCTCGAAGCCGCCGCCTGGCGTGCACTGGACGGCGAAATCGCCCGTTTTCCCGACAACAACGTCGGCTATTTCGCATCTGGCCCATCGTTGTTAGACCAGAAAGCACTCTTTGAGGCACTTTTGGAGGGAATTGAAGCCGGAGCGCCCGCCGACAGGCTCGCACTCGACTTCCATGTCTCCGTCGCGCGCTCCTCGGCACGCATCGCCAGCGATATCTGCGCGTGTGAGGGCATCGACACCGTCGCGCTCTCGGGCGGCGTGTTCATGAACCGACTTCTGCTTCAGCTCCTCACCCGCGAGCTCAAAAGCGCAGGTCTTACTGTCCTTGTCCCCCACACCGTACCCGTCAATGACGGCTGCATCGCCTACGGTCAGGCGACGGTCGCAAGCGCTCGTCTTGCGCAGATCGCATCGCAGTAGCTCGCCCTCACACACCACTGTGCCCAGCCGTCTCACAGGCGTAACGCGTTTGCCCGCAAACCCCGCGAGCGCTACCATCAACTGATGGATTATTAAGCGCCCATCCAGCGCAAAGCGTATAAAAGGGGAACAATATGTGCCTTGCCGTTCCCGGCAAAGTAGTCAAACGCGACGACGACCTCAAGGCCACTGTCGACATGATGGGCATCGAGCGCCCCGTGTCGCTGCGACTCGTGCCGACGGCGCAGGTAGGCGACTATGTTCTCGTGCACGCCGGCTTTGGCATTCAGATTGTCGACGAACAGGAAGCGCAAGAAACGCTCGAGCTCGTTAACGCCATGGCCGAACTGGCCGAAGAAGACCAGCTAGCCAGCAACCCGGCCGAGGCATACTAGTGGCGGCCGGACAGCCGGCTCGCTCCGGTATCGACTTTTCGGCATTTCGCGACCCCAAGCTGGCTCGCGAGCTCATCGATCGTATTCATGAGCTTGTCGGCAACCGCAGCATCAACCTTATGGAAGTCTGCGGTACGCATACCGTGAGCATTGGCCGCTATGGCTTTCGCTCCATTATGCCGACGGGACTCAAACTGCTAAGCGGCCCGGGGTGCCCCGTTTGCGTCACCGCCAACCGCGACATCGATCACGCAATCGCGCTTTCCAACATGGACGGTGCCATCATCACCACCTTTGGCGACATGATGCGCGTGCCCGGATCGTCCACCTCGCTTGCCGCGCAAAAGGCAGCGGGGCGCGACATCCGCATCGTCTACTCTCCGCTCGACGCACTCGACATTGCCGAGCAAAATCCCGAACGCCCGGTCATCTTTATGGGTGTTGGCTTTGAGACCACAACGCCCACCATTGCCGCCGCTATCCTGGAGGCTGACGCGCGCGGGCTCCAGAACTTCTCGGCCTACTGTGCTCACAAGACCACGCCGCCGGCTCTGCGTGCGATCTCCAACGACCCCGAGACGACCATCGACGGCTTTATCCTGCCTGGTCACGTCGCTACCATCACAGGCCTGGCACCCTTTGGGTTTTTGGTCGATGAGTTCGAGACCCCCGGCGTAGTCACCGGGTTTGAGCCGGTCGATATCTTGCAGGGCATCTGCATGCTGGTCCAGATGATTGTCGATCACAGGCCCGCAATCGACAACGCCTACCGCCGTGGCGTCAATGCAGACGGCAATCCCGTGGCGCGCCAGCTGGTCGAGCAGGTATTTGAGCCGCGCGACACCACGTGGCGCGGGCTGGGGCCGATTGCCGGCTCGGGCCTCGTCATTCGTCCCGAGTTTTCGCACTTTGATGCCAGCATGCGCTTTGACGTGCCCATCGAGCCGACGGTCGAGCCACGTGGGTGCCGCTGCGGCGACGTGCTGCGCGGGGCCATTACGCCGAGCGACTGCCCTCTGTTCGGCCACGCTTGTACACCCGAGCATCCCGTCGGCCCGTGCATGGTGAGCTCCGAGGGCAGTTGCGCAGCATATTTCCGCTACCGAGGCTGTTAGGTTCCGCCGTTCTAACGAACGGCGGACCGGTCGACGCTGCGCGCCATTCAGGCGAGCGATTTGCCTTTCAATCGTCGGCTGCGGGCAAAAGCCCAGCAGCCTCCTCTTTCAAGGCAACTCACTTCGCCTGAATGGCGCTCGCTGACTTTTACTTAACATCGATTCTGCCACACTCAGCTATTGCCGACCCCCCACGATTGGAGTTTTCGATATGTCCCGTACTGCCACCGATAGCACTGTCCTGTTGGGCCACGGCTCTGGCGGCCAGATGATGAAACGCATCATCGATGAGGTCTTTTTGGATGCCTTTGGGTCGCCCGAGCTGCTCGAGGGCAACGATGCCGGCGTCGCCGCGCTGCCCGCAAGCGGGCGCATCGCCATGTCGACCGACAGCTTTGTCGTCTCGCCGCAGTTCTTCCCCGGCGGCAACATCGGCCGCCTCGCCGTGTGTGGAACCGTCAACGACGTCGCGACCTCAGGCGCTAACGTGCGCTACCTCTCATGCGGCTTTATCCTCGAAGAGGGCTATCCCATGGATAAGCTGCGCCAGATTGTGCAAACCATGGCCGAAACAGCGCGCGAGGCGGGCGTGGCGATCATCACCGGCGACACCAAAGTGGTTGAGCGCGGCGGGGCCGACGGTGTCTACATCAATACCGCCGGCGTGGGCGAAGTGCCCGCGGGCGTAGCGCTCAGCGGTGCCAACTGTCGGCCCGGCGATGTCATCCTGGTGTCGGGTACGCTAGGCGACCACGGCATCGCCATCATGAGCCAGCGCGAGGGCTTGGCGTTTTCGAGCAACATCGGAAGCGACGCTGCGCCGCTCAATCATCTGGTTGCCGACGTGCTCGCCGCTGCCCCCGACACCCGCTGCTTCCGCGACCCCACGCGCGGCGGCCTGGCATCCACGCTCAACGAGTTTGCCCAGGCCAGCGGCGTTGCTATGGAGATCGACGAGGATACCGTGCCCGTGCGCCCCGACGTGCAGGCGGCATGTGAGATGCTCGGCTACGATGTGCTGCAGGTGGCAAACGAGGGCAAGATGGTCGCCGTGGTGCCTGCTGAACAGGCCGATGCCGCGCTGGCCGCCATGCGCGCCGCCCGCTACGGCGAGAATGCCGCCATTATCGGTCGCGTGCTGCCGCTTGCCGAGGACGCCCGCCCCGCTGTGCGCGTGCGCACCGGCTGGGGATCGACCCGCATCCTCGACATGCTCGTAGGAGAGCAGCTGCCGAGAATTTGCTAGCGGCTGCTCTGCAAGCTGCTCAGCATCCGGCCACAATCGGCCCGCCCATTTTCACTGGGACGTTGGCCCACTCAAACTGCGGGGAGATGGAAGGGCCCTCCTGCCGAGCTGATCGGTAGGAGGGCCCTTCGCTTTGCAAGACCATACTCCTTGCAGTATTTACCTGGTAGGCAGAGGCTCGCTACGCCGCGCGGCGTTTGGTGTAGACAAACCAGCCGCCGACGGCCCCGATACCGACGATGCCCACGGCAACGCCAGCGATAGCAAAGCCGTTTGGACCCGCGTCCGCAGCCTTGTTGGCGGCGCCGGCGCTCAACGCGGCGGTCTTGCCGGACGTACCCGACTTTTTGCCGCTCTTGTCTGTCTTACCGGCGACGGAAGACTCCGTCAAATCCTTCTTGCCGGATTCAGCCTCGTCCTTGGAATCGCCAGCTGCCTTGGCGCCCTCGCGCGAGGAAGCACCGGCCATCTTGGCGGCCACAGGAGCCATTACGCCCGCAAAACCGCCGGTCCCGTTGCCGGCACCGCCGTCCGACCCGGCACCCGGCGTCAGGACGCCCGGCGCCACCGTGGGCTTCTGCGGGTCCTTGCTGCTCGAGCCCTTGCCCGCCGTCACGACCGTCTTCCAGGCAATCGTCTCTCCCGAGGAGACACGATATGTCGTGAGCGCGCGGAGCGCCTGCTCGGTCGCCATGGCGTTGGCCGCGCCGCCCTTGCTGTGCGCATAGCCGTTGCCGCCGTCCACGCGGTACAGGTCCAGCGCGCAGACCACGTTGGTCACAGCATTTGCACACCCGTTGACGGGGTTGGCCGGGTCTCGGTCGAGCGAAAGCAGCGCGAGGATCACCTGGGCATTGGCCTCGGCAGAGCCGAAGTCACAGGTACCCGCGCTCATCCTGCCCTTGAGGTAGGAGAGGCCGTTCTCGATGGCAGCATCGACCTTGGTGTCGCCCGCATAGGGCGCCACGGCCTGGATCGCCATGGCCGTCAGGTCCACGTCGCCCAGCCGCGTACCTTCCACAGCGTCGCCGCTACCGAGGAGCTCACAGACGGCGTCCACGAGGCTCGCGCGCGTCCAGGCGGAACCGGCGGGCGCATCCGAGCCGCTCGCATTGAGCGCCATCAGTGCGAAGATCTTCTCGTTGGCGCGCGTCATATCGGTGCGGCCGCAGATGAGCTCGACCAGGTTGACGCCGTCATAGTCGGTGATGTCCTCGCCGATGGCGGAGAGAGCAAGCGCCACACGCTCGGTCTCAGTCAGAGCGCAGGTCGCACTCCCCCACTCGGCCTTGTGCTCGGCCAGCGAGGCGCGGTAGTTATCGAGCAGTTTGGAATCGATCTTGCGGCCCACCTTGGCAAAGTCGTAGATCTCCCACTCGTCGCCATACTGGAAGGCGTCGGAGCTGCGGCGCGCGTCGATGAACGCAGCGGCAGCATCGATGCCCGCCGAGGCGGACTCACTCGTGGCGGGGCTCGCGGCCACACCGGCCACGGTGATGGTAAGCGTCACGGGCTCGGCACCGGCAGTCGTGTCCACCGGCGTACCCGTCGCGACCACCGTGCCGGCCGAAAGCGCCGTCACCATGTAGTCGCTCGAGGCCACGTACAGGCCGTCATCGGGAGCGCCGTCGACGTGCTTCCAGGCGCCCTTCTCGTTGCGGTCGATGCTCACAATACCCGTGGCGTCCTTGTCGTCGAGCGTCTTGAACGACCAGGTGAGGCCGGGCTCGGTCACGCTCCAGCCATCCGCGTCGTTCTTACCGGTAAAGGTCAGGTCGAGCTTTTGCGCCGAGCCGGCCTTGAGGTAGAGGCTGCCCGTACCGGCCGTCACGCTCGTAAGCGGATTTTGGTAGGCATAGGTCACGTCGCACGACGCGCTGATGGCCTTGCCCTCGGCGTCCGTGTCGGGCAGCGTCGCGGTAAACGTGGTGGCGCCGGCCTTGTACGCCGTGTAGCCAATCTCGCCCGCGGTGGTGTAGGCTGCTACGGCAGGGTCGCTGCTCGTCACGGTAAAGTTGTCGCGGTTGGTGGCGTTGTCGGGCGTCACCACCGGGCGCGCGTGATCGGTCAAAAACGCGCCGCGCTCGGAGAGTGGGCTGCGGCCCTGCAGGTAGACGGTGGCGCCGTCCTCGTTATAGCCCATCGAGATGGACGTGGCGGCCACGGCTTCGGACGTCAGCGTCACGCTCTTGGAGCCGGCGCCCGCAGATGCGGCGTCGCGCGGGGTAACGGTGATCGTGGCACTGCCGGCATGCTTGAAGTAAAAGCAGGCCGAGTAGTCGTTGCTGTAGATGGTCGTAGGATCGCTCGAGGCAAAGTGGAAGCGGCTGAACGAGACGGGCACGTACTCGCCCTTATCGGCGTCGACGTAATGCACGCGAATCTCGAGGTTGCGCACCTCGGAGCCCTGGACGGTAGCCGCACCATCGGTCACGTTGCTCACGGTGCCGTCGGAGGCACGATACCACAGCTCAAAGTCGTCGAACTGTTTGGCCTTGGCCTTGATCTTGATGGTAGCCACGGTCTGCTCGGAGCCATCGGCCTTGTGCTCGGTGGCGGTCACCGTGCCGGTAGCGTTGTCGTAGACATAGAGCTCTCCCGTGGACTCGTTGATGCCGATGTTGCCGCGGTTGGCGTCATCGGTGCCCCAGGTGATGGTGCTCGTGGCCGGGACGCCCTTAAGTGCAAAGACGCCAAGTTTGCGGTAGGCGTCCACAGCATCAGGCGAAACCTCGAGCATATGGCCGGCAACCGTCTGGCTGGTGCCGTCGTTGGCCGTGAAGCTCACGGTGTAGGCGTCCTCGGGCGTGGTGTCCTCGGGCGCCTGGTAGCTGTTGCCCGAGCCAAAGACCGGCGTGCCATTTTTATCGATACCCCAGCTGCTGCCGTTGGCGCCGCAGTTGGCGTTGATAAGATCGGCGAAGGCATCGGTGGCCATGTCAGCGGGGTCGACAGCATAGGAGTTGACGAGCGCCGAGGCGGGAGCGCCCATCTTGTTGGTGAGGAATGCGCCCCAGTAGGTGTTGACGAGCTGGCCCGCGCTATAGGTCGCGAACAGCGCGCCCGCCGTGCCCTTGGAGGTCGAAACGCAGTTGGACACGATGCCGCCGTCGAGCGTGCGCGCAAAGCCCGCTACGCCCTTGCCGGTCACGCTCGTGGAGCAGTTGAGCACGGCGCCCTGAACCTTGTTGCCCAGGGGGCCGAACGCCTTGCCGTCCGTCGCTTGCTTCAGTTTGCCGGCAAATGAGATGTTCTGCACCACGCCCGTGGAGGCAACTCCGCCCATGAGCGACTTCACGCCACCGCCGTTGGCGAAGGTGATGATGTGGCCCTGGCCGTCGAGTGTGCCCGCGAGTATGCCCATGGGGGCAAAGAAGTACTCGTCATCGATGGTAATGTCGTTGTCGAGAACGTAATAGGCGTCGGCGTCGGCGGGTTTGAACTTGTTTTCGAGGTCGCTCTGCGAGCTCAGGTGCACTACGTTCTGTGGCTGAGCCACGGGCTCGGTGGGCTTGGGCTTCTCGAGCGCGGCAATGGCATCGGTGAGCGTCTTGGTTGCGGCGTTGACCTCGGCCTGCTTGGCGTCATCGTTGGCGTAGACGTCTTGAGCGCTCACAAGGGCCTCAGCGAGCTTCGACCAGCTCTCGGCCGTGTAGTCGTTCTCGATCTTGGCGTTGGCATCGTCAATCGCAGCCTTGAGGGCATCCTTGTTCACGACGACCGCAGCGTCGCCCGAGATCAGCACAGGCAAACCGCCCTGCGCAGACCAGGTAAAGCCGGTGGCAGGGGCATCGGTGTTGAGCTTATCGACCGAGGCCTGGGTCTTGAGCTCGTCGGTTGAGATTTTGCTACCGAAGGAAGAATCATTGCCAAAACCGCAAGCCTGGTCGCCCGCGGTGAAGAGGTTGTTGACCATAGCACCGGAGCTATACCGGCAAACGAGACCATGAGCGAAAAAGCCCGACATCGATCCGGAAACATAGGAGTTGATTACAGACCCACCGTTGAGCGTTCCCACCAGGCCGCCGTAATCGGCCCAAGAGCCGCCATCGCTCAAAGTGACCGTCGACCAGCACATCTGCACGGTTCCCGAGCAATTGATCGCAAGGGCGCCCTCATAATCGCCCATGGTTGCCCGGCCCGTCACGCCCAGATTCTGCACTGTACCGGTCACGCTCTTCGCCAACGCCTTGCCGTTGAGCACGATGCTATGGCCCTGGCCATCGAGCGTACCAGCCACGGTCTCGATCTGTTGGTCAGCCTCAAGGCTGATATTCGCCGCGAGCTTCACGGCAGCCCCGGCCTCGATGATGGTGGGCAGCTCATCGGCAGAAGAGACCATCACAGTCTCGCCGGCCTTGGCGACACGCACGTCACGTGCCTGCTGAGCATCGGCATCCTCGTCGTCGATGTCCGCCGCGGCAGCAAGGCTCTCATCGGCAGACGAAGCGGCCTCGGAGCTCGCCTCGTCCGCCGATGCCTCGGCGCCTTCAGCACCCGTCTGCTCGTCCGCAGTGAAACTCGACTCGTCGGCATTCTCGGCAGCATCCGCCTGCTGCGAGGCCTGGGCCTGCGCCTGCACAGCGATCTCTGCCACGCCCTCGGCAAATGCCGACGTACCCGGCATCGACCAGACTAGCAGCACCGAGAAAGCAGCGGCCCCCAGGCGCTTGAGCATAATGTTGTTTCGCGTCACCCGTTCTCCTTCTTTCGCGAACCTGCAATAGAGCCATGGCGAAGAAGGCGGGACAGGCGATACCCCGGCAGCACAAAGGCGCACGTCAGCCACCCTATCGGCAGCAAAACACACGCTCAGCAGCACCCCTTGTAGACCGGAATCCAGCGGCAAACAGAAAGGCCCTCGGTTTCGAGAAGAGCGCGGGCAGGTAATCTGGCTCGCGGGCGCGCCCGCACACAGTAACCGCCTTGCTCGGGATTCTCACCCGATTCCCCTTTATGCGTTCGCGCGCACCCGTGCTCCGGCTTCTATTTTTTAACGGAGGAAGTGTACGTTACCGCAGGTAAATCGGTCAATGCACTACACAAAAACCGCCATATCCGAGCCATACGGCTCCCGAATGGCCACCTATAGGCAGCCTCTATCGCCACCAGGCCGCTGACGAACCAAACCCGCCCACAAGATTGAGCGGCCCGAATGCCCCCGCGGGACTTTTGACCCGCCCATTCCCGGCTGGGCGGCACGCGCTATTATGGTTGCCGTTTGCGTGAGCTATATAGATGGGAGCGTACCTATGGCAGCTTTTTCCACCGTGATCTTTGACCTTGACGGCACTATCCTCAACACGCTCGAGGACCTGGCAGCCGCCGGCAACCACACCTGCGAGATGCACGGCTGGCCCACGTTTGCCGTGGACGAGTACCGCTACAAGGTGGGAAACGGCATGCTCAAGCTGGTTGAGCGCTTTATGCCCGCCGAGTATGCGGGCGACGGCCGTATGTTTGAGCAGACGCTTGCCGAGTTTAGGGCTTACTACGGCGAGCACAAGGAGGACCACACCGCCCCCTATGCCGGCACGATCGAGATGCTCGACCGCTTGCGCGCCGCGGGTGTGCAGCTTGCCGTACTCACTAACAAGGACCACGTCTCGGCGGCTCCGCTTATCGAGAAATACTTTGGTTCCGAGCGCTTTGCGCTGGTGCAGGGCCGTGTCGATGCGTTTCCGCCCAAGCCCGAAGCACCCGTCACGCTGCATGTGATGGAAGAGCTGGGTGCCAATCCGGCAACCACGCTCTATGTGGGCGATTCCAATGTCGATATCCTGACCGGCCACAACGCCGGCCTTAAGAGTGCGGGCGTCAGCTGGGGCTTCCGCGGCCGCGCAGAGCTGGAAGCCGCCGGCGCCGACTACGTGGTGAACACCCAGACAGAGCTCGCCGCGCTAATTCTGGGCGAGTAACCGCTCATCCCTCCCACGGGCAGCTAATGTGGGACGGGACTCTTTTAGCTGCCCCCCCGCACCAAAGAAATGTCCCCAACTGCCGGCAGAAAAGGAACGTCCCCAAGTGCCGCCCCAATGACTACCATGGCAACGCCGCAGGTAGAGGACGGACAGCGAGCGGGCACCAGAGCGAACAAATTGGCATGAAAAGAGGACGGCATAGACCTTCTGGTCATGCCGTCCTCTTTGAATGACAAGTTGTCGCTCTGGTGCCCGCGTAACTCCCCTAGTTCATCATCGCATTCATCATCTCGGTGGTTGCGGAATCGTCGGCAGACCACTCGTTATCCTCGTTGGCGGAATACTTAAAGGTGACCTTGGTGTCCTTGGTCTTAGCGGCCTTGGTCACGTCGACCATGACCTGGCCGGCCATCTTGTACAGGTCGTCCTCGGAAGGCATCGTATCGAGCGCCGCGATCTTCTCCTGATACTGGGTGGCGAAATCTTCAACGATCTTGTTCATGGACTTGCAGGTAATGGTGACATCGGCAGTCGCGGTGCCCTTGTCCTCGTCGACCGTCACATCGCCGATCTTGTAGTCAAAGCCCTCGAGATAGCTCTTGGCATACTCCTTGGGATCGATACCCAGCTGCTCAAACTCGTCGCCCGAAGCCTCTTCCAGACCGGAAAGGAAGTCATCGCCGCCGTTCTTGATCTCGTCGAACTGGCTCGTAAGGTCGTTGGTGATGAGCTCCTCCACCGAAGGCCCTCCGCAGCCGGAAAGCAGGACCACGCACGCAACCAAGACGGCCATGAGGGGCGCAAGCAGCAGCTTCTTTTTCATGTTGTTCCTCCAAACAAGCGGCGCCGCGTTCCCTGCGCAGCGCACGTCGTAACAGCAAGTCCATATTAGCGGCCAGGCCCAACCCCCTGCGTCACAAAAGCGCAGGCGGCTCAATTTGACGAACGAACGGCCTATAAAGCAAGCCCCCTGCAATAAAATGCGCCCACTCGGCCCATTAAAAAAGGGCGGCCGGATAACCCGACCACCCTTGCACATCCTTATGTTGTCGCAGTTTACTTGCGGACGACCTTAACGATGGCGTCGCCGGCGGCGACAGCGGAGTCGGCCTCGACGGCGAGCTCAACGTCGGCAAACTCGGCGGTGTTGGACACGGCCACGACGACGCAGTCCTTGTAGCCGGCAGCGGCGATCTTGGCGCGGTCGATCTTGAGCATGGGCTGGCCAGCCTTAACGACATCGTCGGCCTTGACGAAGCCCTCGAAGCCGTCGCCGTTCATGTTGACGGTATCGACGCCAACGTGCACCAGAACCTCGATGCCGCTATCGGACTGCAGGCCCACGGCGTGACCCATGGTGACGGTCACCTTGCCGTCGCAGGGAGCGTAGACCAGATCGTCCTCGGGCCACACGGCGCAGCCCTTGCCCAGAACCTCGCCACCAAAGACGGGATCGGGCACGTCGGCCATCTTGATGACCTTGCCCTTGACGGGCGAGCACAGCACGTCGGCGCCGGCAGAAGCAGAGATGGAGGCCGGAGCAGCGGCAGCCGCGGGCTCAGCCTTCTTCTTGAACATGTCAAACAGACCCATACGTTTTCTCCTCTTGATTCAGCGCAACGTTATGCGCATGCCTATGGTGATTATAGTGCCAAATGGCCAAAATACTAAGGCGAGGGCTCGAATCGCAAGCCCTTTCAAGCCCTTCCCAAAACCTTTTCCCCAGTGGTTCTCATATTGTCGATTAACCCTCGATAAGCCGAGTATCGTCTGCGCACGGAACGGGCAGAAGCGGGCGCGCCAAACCCGACACTTCTTTTCGCGCCCACGGACCGCCGCCGCCCCGTCCCTGACACTTCCTGATACCGACCGAAACGTGCCAAAATAAACCCGTTCCTTTTTGCCAGGTTTGGCAAGTGTGGGAGTTCGCATGGATATCAAACGCAAGATTACCGAGGCGCAGGGCCTCACCCCCACCGAGCAACAACCCGGCATTGCGGCCCTTGCCATCGGCGAGGACATCCGCGGGCTTTCTATTAAGGAATTTGCCGCGCGCACCAACGTTTCCGTTGCGAGCGTGCACCGTTTTTGCAAAAAGCTCGGCCTCGAGGGCTTCAAGGATCTCAAGGTCGAGCTTATTCGCTTGACAACTGAGGCGGGAAACCGTCGCGACGTGGACATCGACTTTCCCTTCGATGCTACGTCCACCCCCGCGCAGGTCATGGAGCGTATGGAAGGACTCTACCAGACTACGCTGGCCGAGACGCAGGAGCTGCTCGACCCCGCACAGCTCGACTACGCCGCCAAGCTCATCGCGAACGCCCGACAGGTCGATATTTTCACGGGCTCGCACAACCTCTATCCAGCAGGAATGTTCCGCGATCGCCTACTCTCCGACGGTAAAAGTGCGACGTGCCACGACAATGCCGAAGCCCAGGTGCGTACGGCGCTCGCCTCGGGCCCCGACCATGTGGCAATCGTTATCTCCTACAGCGGCCTTGCCCCCAACCTCAGGGAGATCTTGCCAATCCTCAGCAGTCGACATGTCCCGGTCATCGTCATCGGCACACCGTACTGCGCCCGCATTCACCCCGGCTTTGCCGCCTATCTCACGGTAAGCGACCACGAGAGCATGACGCACCGCATCACGCAGTTCGCCAGCCATATCGCCGTGCAATACGTACTCGATTCGCTCTATAGCAGCTACTTTGCCAAAGATTACGCCCGCTGCTCCGAGTTCTTAGAGCGCTCGTTTCCCTACACTCGCCTCCCCGGGCTCAAGTAGCGACGAGCGTGGATTTTTGGACACTCAGATAACGAGCGTGGATAATCTCCCACTTTGAGCCCGCACACAGGCCAAAACCGGGAGATTATCCACGCTCATTTTGGGTCCCCCGGGAACGCGTGAGGAGGGCGGATAGACAGCCGTTATTTGCGAGGCGTCAGCGACGTAAAGAGTCCGTGTTGGTTGCAGTAAAGATATATCCTGCCGCGCCCGGTAATATGGAAGCGCGGCTGCACCGATTGCTCTGGATAGAGCTTCTTAAAGCAGATGCCGTCCATAGTCGCATATGCCACAAAGCTAATGTAGTGATCCTTGGTCATGGGATGATCGAGCGTGACGTACCAATCGTCCTCGATGCGCTCGATGGAAAAGGCGTGGTCCGCGTCCGGCTCTTCGGCCTCCTGGGGAAACATCGTGGAGCCACAGCAGCTAAAGCTGCCTTCTCCGAGCGCGTGCACAACGTTTCCGCAGATAGGGCAAACGTAAAAGACGCCTTTGAGCATATTGCCTGCACGGTTGGCGTTGGCCCGAATGTCACCAGCCAAAAGCTCAGCCACGCTTATGCCGAGTCTCTGGGCCAAAGGCTCAACGAGGGAAATGTCGGGAAGGCCGCGGCCGGATTCCCACTTGCTGACGGCTTTATCGGTCACGCCAAGGCTTTCCGCCAGGGCGCGCTGGGTGAGGCCGCGCTCTTCGCGCAGCTGCTTGATGGCATGCGCTGCCAAAAAAGTATGGGAGGCATTGGTTTGCCGTGTCTGGTTCATGGGCTGTCCAATCAAATTGAAGAAATGGAGTGAACCGGTTCGACAGTCAGTATCCATTTGAAGGCCAGGCTCGACAACCTACGCTGCGTAGACATGCGCCAATCGAACGAGCGCGGTTTTTTGGACGCTCATCTCGAGCAGTCATTTAAGAACGTCCCCAATGACCACCGCATCCGGAGCAAGACAACGCCGCATGTAGAGGACGGACAGACACTATGACCCAATCCAGGGGCACGGAAACGACAGGAGCCCCCGCTC
>NZ_QRHU01000017.1:0-49485 GCF_003470945.1 Collinsella sp. AM23-17
CTTCGAGGCCGAGCGCAAAATGGATTCTAAAAAACACCTTGCCAAATAGGAGCCTCTTTGCATGTCCGAGGACGTTCCGGAGAGAAGACCCCGTCACGCCCCCGGATTCCCGGTGGGAGTTCTAGACCTTGTCGGCCTTAGTACATACCGCCGCCCTGCTGACCAGCGGTAGCAGCAGCGATAGCGTCCTCAAGCTGAGTGTTTTTGGGCACATCGGAGACGGTAGCCTCGGTGATGAGGATCAGGCTGGCGACAGAAGCAGCGTTCTGCAGGGTGACGCGGCTGACCTTGACGGGGTCGAGGACGCCCATCTCGATCATGTCGCCCCACTCGCCGTTGGCAGAGTTGAGACCCTGGCCGGCGGGCAGCTCGGCAACCTTGTCGACCACGACAGCGCCCTCAAAGCCAGCGTTCTTGGCGATAGTAGCGACCGGAGCGGTCAGAGCCTTCTTGACGATATCGACGCCGATCTTCTCCTCGGGGTCGTCGATCTCGACAGCATCGAGCGCAGGAGCAGCGTCCATGAAGGCGACGCCGCCACCAGCGACAATGCCCTCCTCGACAGCAGCGCGGGTAGCCTGCAGGGCATCCTCGACGCGGTGCTTGATCTCCTTGAGCTCGGACTCGGTAGCAGCGCCGACCTTGATGACGGCAACGCCACCGGAGAGCTTGGCCAGGCGCTCCTGGAGCTTCTCACGGTCGAAGTCAGAGGTGGTGTTCTCCATCTCGCCCTTGATCTGAGCGATGCGGGCGTCGATGGCCTCCTTGGAGCCAGCGCCGCCGACGACGACGGTGTTGTCCTTGGAGATAGTGACGGACTTAGCGGTACCGAGCATATCGGCGGTGATGTCAGCGACCTTCACGCCCAGCTCGTCCAGGGCAGCCTGGCCACCGGTGAGGACGGCGATGTCCTCGAGGATGCGCTTGCGGCGATCGCCGTAGCCCGGGGCCTTGACGGCGCAGACGTTGAGAGCGCCACGAATCTTGTTGAGGACCAGGGTCGGCAGAGCCTCGCCGTCGATGTCCTCAGCGATGATGAGCAGGCCACGGCCGGCGCGCTGGACAGCCTCGAGAACAGGCATGATGTCCTGAACGCTGGAGATCTTCTGGTCGGTGATGAGGATGTACGGATCCTTCATCACGGCCTCCATGCGGTCGTTGTCCGTGACGAAATAAGCGGAGACATAGCCCTTGTCGAACTGCATGCCCTCGACGGTGTCGATGGTGATGTCGAACGTCTGGGAATCCTCGACGGTGATGACGCCGTCCTTGCCCACGACCTCCATGGCCTCGGCGATCTTCTCGCCGACCTCGGGGTCACCAGCGGAGATGGTGCCGACGGAAGCGATCTGCTCCTTGGTCTCGACCGGCTTGGCCTGCTTCTTCATCTCGGCGACGGCGGCGTTGACGGCCTTGTCGATGCCGCGACGGATGGCCAGCGGGTTGGCGCCAGCGGCGACGTTGCGCAGACCGTCGTTGACGATAGCCTGAGCGAGCAGGGTTGCGGTGGTGGTGCCGTCACCCACGGTGTCGTTGGTCTTGGTGGCGACCTCCTTCACCAGCTGAGCGCCCATGTTCTCGATGTTGTCCTCGAGCTCGATCTCCTTAGCGACGGAAACGCCGTCGTTGGTGATGGTCGGGGCACCGAACGTGCGCTGCAGCGCAACGTAGCGGCCCTTGGGGCCCATGGTGACGGTAACGGCGTCGGCCAGAGTGTTGACGCCCTTGGCGAGCTTGGCGCGGGCATCGGTGTTGAACGTAATGTTCTTTGCCATGGTAGGTAATCCTCCAAAAGAAATGTGACTCGCGTCGCCGCTTCCGAGTCCTATGCGACGATCGCGTTCAAAGACGAATCAGAGATTCTGACGAGACTAGGCCTCGACGACAGCGTAGATGTCGTCGGCGCGCATCAGCAGATACTTCTCGCCGTCGACCTTGACCTCGTTGCCACCGAACTTACCGTAGATGACAACGTCACCGACCTTGACGTCCATGGGGATGCGCTCACCCTTGTCGTTGACCTTGCCGGCGCCAACGGCAACGATGGTGCCGCGCTGCGGCTTCTCCTGGGCGTTGCTGGCGATATACAGACCAGAAGCGGTCTTCTGCTCGGCCTCGTCGGGCTTGACCAGAACACGATCTGCAAGCGGCTTCAAAGACGACATGCTTGTCTCCTCCTTTTTGGGCCGCGTGGTTATGCCACGCGAATTAACCCTTTTTGTTTGCGTACGCGTTGAATGGTACCCACGAATGGCGGGTTATACAACACGGAGTCAAAAAATCTTATTTTTTGGCACTTAGATTTTCTGAATGCCGGGGGATAACCTAACGGTGGCTCCCGGGGCGGACCGGAGGGCATGTAGTTTGCTGCTCTACAGTCCTGCGCAAGACGGAAAGCACATTAAGTGCTTTCCTTTGCGTGCGGAACTCGCGACAAACTTCATGCCCTCCGGTCCGCCCAGGGAGCCAGGTTAACTAATTCGGGCCCGGCATTCAGAAAAGTCAGTGCAGCAAAATGGCGATGCAGATGGTGCGAACAAGAAAGGGGCACGTTGCAGAAACGCGCCCCTTATGGGTGGGGTATGGGGCTAGCGCTCGTAGATCAGGTTGCCGGCTAGGTAGGTGGCTTGGACTTTGGTGGCTTGGAGTTCTTGGGGGTCGATGGTGAGTGGGTTTTGGTCCAGGACTACCAGGTCGGCGTATTTGCCGGGTTCTAGGCTGCCGAGGTTTTGCTCGTCGCCCGCTGCATAGGCGCTGCCCAGGGTGTAGTTGCGCAGAGCCGTTGCCGCATCGATACGCTCGCTCGGCAACCAGCCGCCCTCGGGCCAGTGGCTTTTGGGGTCTTGGCGCGTAATAGCCGTGTAGAGCACGTTCATGCTGGTAACAGGCGTGATGGGGCTGTCGGTACCGAAGGCTTGGCGAATGCCGCGCTGCTTATAGGTTGCAAACGGCCACATGATGCGGCTGCGCTCCATGCCCAAATCGCGCTCGGGGCCGCCCGGATCGAGCGTGATGTGGCAGGGCTGGCTCGAGGCGACCACGTTGAGCTTGCGCAGGCGGTCGATGTCCTCGGGCAGGAGGTTCTCCAGATGCTCGAGTGTGTTATGGCCGTGCTGGGGCAGGCCGTACAGGTCGGCGGCCTCCTCGAAGATATCCAGCGCGGCATGAATCGCACCGTCGCCGATGACGTGGATACGCACAGTGTGGCCGCGCTCCGCAGCCGCCAGAACCAGCTTACGCATGCGCTCGGCAGGAACTGTCAGACGGCCCTGGTCGCCCGGGAAGCGCGGGTTGGTATAGGGCTCAGTGAGGTATGCGGTATGCTCGCTCGACACGCCGTCGAAGAACTGTTTAAAGCCTGGCGCCGAGAGCAGCGCGTTGTTCGCGTAGCGGGTCTGGAGTTCTTCCAAGCGCGACTGGTCATCCAGCAGCGTGGGAAACAGATGGGCGCGGATGCCCAGCTTGCCGGAGGCCTGCAGCTTGTCGTAAACATCGTCGCGAATAAAGTCGCAGCCCGGCATGGGCATGAGCGACATATCGCAGATTGAGGTGATGCCTTGCTCGGCCATACGCTTCATCTGGTCGGCGTAAGCGCTCGCGATGCGGTCCTCGCCCAGCCACTCCAGGCAGCGCGGCAGCAGCTGCATAGCAGCCGCCTCGTGGGCGATACCCGTAAGCTCGCCATTTGCATCTTTGTCGTAACTGCCACCCGCCGGAGGCTCGCTGTCGCGCGTAACGCCGAGCGCCTCGAGTGCGCGGCTGTTGAGCCACAGCGTGTGCCCGTCGCCCGAGTACATAACGCAGGGACGATCGGGAAATGCCGCATCGAGGGAGGCCTTGGTAGGGTGCTCGGGCGGATCCCAGCGGTAATCGCGCCAACCCTGGGTCACGACCCAGGCGTCATCTGGCAAGCCTTTGGAAAACTCGAGCGCATGCTGCACCAATGCTGCCTCGGACGCGCCCATATCCATGAGCATGTACGGCGAGGAGCCAACCGAAGTATGGAAGAAATGCAGGTGCGCATCGTGGAAACCGGGGCAGACAAACTGCTCGCCGTAGTCGATAACCGGCGTGGCGGCAGGCGCGGCGGCAATCACGTCATCGGGCGCACCGACTGCGACGATACGGTCGCCTGCGATGGCAATCGCCAGCTCGCGGGCGGTATCGATGCCGTCTTGCGCGGTAAAGACGTTCTTAGAGCGGATAATCCGATCGATATGTTGCATGGGCATCCCCATCTCTGGCAGGAAATTCAACACCCCCGAGTGTACTCCCCCGCCCTTGTAACAAAACCCCAAGCGGCAAACGGCAACTTTACCAGCCCTAGCGGCAGGTGGCATACTGGAGAGAGCCTGTACGATTTTGCGATCAACCCAGCAAGGAGCAAATCGACCATGACGAAGACCAAGGCACAGCAGATTATGGCGGCGACCGAGGCTCGCGCGGCTGACGACGTCACCGCAGCCATCAAAGATATCGCTACCGAGTTTGAACCCTATATCATCAAGCAGCGCCGCCACTTCCATAAGCACCCGGAGCTGAGCCTTGCCGAGGAGCGCACGACTTCTGACATCGCCAACCAGCTCGACGCCATGAATATCCCCTACGAGCGTCCCCTTAAGACGGGCCTTGTGGCAACCCTTCGCGGCACCGCGCCCGACGCCTATCGCGAGGACGGCACGCCACGCCGCCGCATCCTGCTGCGCGCCGACATCGACGCCCTGCCCGTCACCGAGCAGACCGGCGAGGAGTTTGCCAGCGTCAACGAGGGCTGCATGCACGCCTGCGGCCACGACTGCCACATCGCCATGATGCTCGGCACGCTGCAAATCCTGCGCCATATGACCGACGACATCCACGGCGAAGTCCGCATCGTCTTCCAACCCAGCGAGGAAAACGGCCAGGGCGCCAAGCTCATGATCGGCACGGGCGTGCTCGACGGCGTCGATGGCGCCTACGCCGCGCACATCTGGAGTGAGGTCGACGCCGGCACCGTGAGCTGCGAGCCCGGGCCGCGCATGGCCAATACCGACTGGTTCCGCATCGACGTCCGCGGCACCTCGTGCCACGGTGCCATGCCCCAGCGCGGTCACGACGCCGTTATGGTTGCCGCCGAGATCGTCAACGCTCTGCAGACCATCGTTTCGCGCGAGATCAGTCCCTACGAGCCGGCCGTCATTACCGTCGGCGAGCTGCACGGCGGCACCGCGCGCAACGTTATCGCCGGCACGGCCTATCTCGCCGGCACGGTGCGCACCTACGGAGATTCGACCCACGAGGAAATGCCGGAGCTCATGCGCCGCATCGTGGAGCATACCGCGGCCGCCTTGGGCGCCGAGGCAGAGCTCACCGACTACACCATCGCCAATTACAAGGTCGAAAACGATGCCGCCTCGAGCGAGCGCTGCCGCCAGGCAGTAATCAAATGCCTGGGCCCCACCGGCCAAGGCCATTATCGCGGCACACTCTCGGGTGAGGATTTTTCGGAGTACCTGCGCCGCGTACCGGGCGTGCTCGCCTTTGTTGGCACGCGCAACCCCCAGATTGGCGCCACGTACGCCCAACATTCTTGCTTCTACAAGATTGACGAGTCGGTACTGGCCAAGGGCTCCATGGTGGCCGCCCAATATGCCATCGACTTTTTGGCCGAGCCCACACAAGAAGAGCTCGACGGCCCCACGATTGCCGCGGTCGCCGAGACCAATCCCGACCTGGCAGCCAAACTGCGCTCTGCCAAGGCCACGGCCGCCGAGGCCCGCGACGCCATGCACGATGCCCGCACCGCCCGACACGCCGCAATCAAGGGCATCCACGACGCTCGCGCCGCCGCCCGCCGCGAGGAGAAGCACGACGAGTAGTCGATCCACGACCATCTCGCAGTCATAGCCGCATCGCGATATCAAAGCGGGGGCGGACGCTTCGGCACGTCCGCCCCCGCTTATTTGTCAAGCGCTATTTCTACCGTTTCTACCCCGTCCCCAAATGGCAGGTGGCAGGGTTACTCGTCCTGCGGGTCCTCGTCGGAGCTTGGCGCAGGCTCGGGCTCAGGTGCAGGCTCGGACTCCGGTTCCGGCATGGGCGCGGGCTCGGGCTCAGGCACGGGCGCGGGCTCAGGCTCAGGCTCAGGCTCAGGCACGGGCTCGGGCTCGGGCTCGGGCGCAGGCGCCGGCGCCGCAGCGGAATCGGATACGGGCGCTGCGTCGGCGCTAAAACCAGCCGGAGCAGACTTCTTCTCAAACGGCAGCACAAAAGTCAGGACGTCGTCCTTGTCCTCGTCGGCCCACTCGCTTGCGTAGCGCGCAACCCAATAGCCAACGGCACGATGCTTGAGCATCTTGCCAAAGACTGTGAGGAATACCGTGACAAACGCCGTCAGCACCAAGAACAATACGAGCGTGATGCCACCGCCGGTAACAAGCGCCTCAATAGCCGAAGGACGGTAGTAGTAGCTATACATACCGACAGAGGCAATGGTGCCAAAGACGAGCGTCAGGATCCATGTGACAACGTTGGCGACCAGGCCCGTCAAAAACTCGGGAAGGAACGAAGCGCAGAACAGTTTGGTCTTGTTGTGCTTAAAGGCCGCCCAGACCTTATCGAGCGAAAACGCGCTCTCGACACGACCGGTCACCGCAAAGTGCATCACGGCAATGTCGGCGAACATCTTAAAGAAGACCCCCAAGACCGCCGTGGCAATCATAGCCAGGACAAGCAGGCCAAGCGAGCCAAACAGCGCCGCCTCGAGTGCATAAGAGCCGTAATACGAATACGAGCCCGCGGCGCCAATTACCACGCTCTCCACCAGCGAAAGCACTACACCGATAACGGGAATGGCAGCAATAACCTCGAGCACGACCGAGATAACGCTCGAAAAGACTCCGAGGCCAAACGACGTGGAACGCATGAGTGGACGATCCATACCGTCATCAACCTTGAGCGACAGATCGCGACCCCACTCAATACCAAAGCCGGAACCACACACGCTCGCAATGCAAGCTGCCAAAAAGCCGATGGCAGCTGCAATGCCGCCAATAACGGGAATAAACAGCACGAGTACCGACACAACACAAATCAGCGCCGGTAAAAAGGCAATCTGGCACACGCGCTGCAGCACGCCCGGAGTCTTGGTCATATCCTCAAACGCCTGAGCCACACAGCCCTTGGACGCATTCGCCACGGGCGGTTGCGGAACAAACTGCTGGGGCTGACCCTGAGGGGCAGAGGCTGCGGCACCGGCATTGGGGGCACCACACGCGCCGCAGAACTTGTCGTTATCGCCCATGGGGGCACCACACTGCGAACAGAACATCGAGATCATCCCTTCGTATCTTGAGCGAATCATCTGGATCGCAAACGATGTCTTTGGCATCATTATCACCCAATGTGGGGACAAATACTCCAACATGACGCATTTGCAATGCGCAGGGCGCTATTCGATTGTTTGATGAGCTCGACCGCGTTAGTTCGTTCCGCGGAAACCCTTGCCGACGATCTCGGAGCTGTCGACGATCGTGATAAAGGCACCCGGATCGACTTCGCGCGCATAGCGGCGCAGTTGCACGGCCTCGCGACGGCTTAGCACGCTCATGATCACCGTCACGCACTTGCCCGAGAAAGCACCGTAGCCGCGGCTGATAGTCGCCGTACGGTTGAGATGCTTGACGATAAACTCCTCGACCTTAAGGGGCTCGGAGCAAATGACCGTGCAGACTTTACGCAGGTGAATGCTCTCGATGGCTTTGTCGACCACAAGCGTCTTGGCAAACAGGCCGAGCACGCAATACAGACCGACGCGCGGGCCGTACAAGAAGGCCGCGATGGTCACGATGCCGATATCGACCAGCAGCAGCGCACGGCCGATCTCAAGCGTCGTGCGGCGTTTGAGAATCATGGCGAGGATGTCCGTGCCGCCCGTCGAGGCACCAATATCAAAGACGATGGCGCTGCCGAGCGCCGGCAGAATCACGGCAAAGCACAGGTCGAGCCACATATCGCCCGTCATCGAGACATCGGTCGGAATAAAGAGCTCAAACAGCGAAACATAGGCGGACAGCGCAAACGAGGCAAAGACACTCCACAGGATTGCCTTGCGCTCCAAAAAGATAAAGCCCAGAACGACCAGGACCGCATTGATAATCCACATAAAGACGCCGACGGGCAGGGTCGGGAACAGCGTGGACAGAATGACCGACACGCCCGAGGTGCCGCCAAAAGCAAAGTGATTAGGGGTTTTAAACGCAACGATGGCAAAGGCCGTGAGGATCAGGCCCAAATTGAGCTCGGCAAAAAAGCGCGGAAAGCCCGGCTCCTGGCTGCGCTTGCGACCAGCGCGCTCGCCCCGCTCGATAACATCGCGATCGACCACGCGCTCCATCGGCACTACGGGAGGACGATGCACCTCCTCGGCAGCACGCGACGCCGCCTCTGCCGCAGCGGCCTCAATTGCCCATGCCTTGCTTTCTGTTTCGTGCTCGTCGGCCATTACGGCAACCCCTCGTTAACAATTTGGAAACAATGTGCCCATTAGAGTAACGCGGAACGTGGGGATTGCAACCCTTAGTTAGACGAGCGGTATGACTATATCGGGAGCGTACAAAAACGGCCGGCCACACTTTTGCTTGCGCGGTCGGCCGTTTAATGTTTTCGCAGATAAAACCTGCCAAAACAAACCTGTCCCTTTTTGGAAGGTTATTCGTGCTGGCTGGTGCGGTGCTCGTACTCCTCGGGGGTGATGACATCCTCGATGCGCAGGTTGACGCCCGCCACCTCAAGGCCGGTCATCGCGGCAAGGCGCTCGGTGACACGTGCCTTAACATCGTCGAAGATCGCGGGCGCATAGGCGCCGTACTCGATGATGACGGAGATGTTGACGACCACGCGATTATCGTCGGTGACCTCGACCGTCACGCCCTTGGTCAGATTCTCGGCACCAAACTGCTCCTGCACAAAGTGCATGAGGTTACCCTTCATGCCCAGAACGTGCGGAACCTCGCGGGTGGCCATGGCAACGATCTTCTCGATCACGCCGTTGGAATAGGTCAGCGAATCCTCGGACTCATCCGCTTCCTCGTCGTCCTCATCCGTATCGGACTCGGCCTCGACGAGAGCCTCATCCTCGAGCGTCACATCCTCTGCTTCGGCGACGACCGCCTCGTTCTCCTCGAGCTCGGTATCGGCTACATCGACCTTCGTATTAAAAGCCATGGTTCCTCCTTATGCCTGCCGCGGATGCGACAGTCGAATACATATTAGCGGCCGCTAAACAGACGGCCGAAGAAGTTGACGATCCCGTTCTCGCCGTCGCGAATTTGGCCGATCACAGCGCCGATCAGCACGAAGAATGCAATGACGAGCGTGTCCCACAGGCCCAACGTGAGCACCAACACGGCGAGGATAAAGCCAGCGACGGCACCGAGCGTGGTGTTGGGATGACGCACAGCATAGCTCCAGATGGCAGCGCCCGTACCCTTGATGAGACCCATAGCCTCGTCAAAATCCGCGGCTGCCGCGTCTTGTAACTCGGTTGCCTCTGCTTTGGAATCAACAGGTTCGCTCGCCGACGTGGCGCTCTGGTCAATCGTCAGGCGCGGCGTACGAGCGGTCTTATCTTGATTGGTATCACTCACCGGAAACCTCCACGGTCTGGACGGTAGTCTTGGACGGCAAAAAACGGACACGCGCGGTCGTACCCGGCGTGCCGAGCATGGTGTCGCAGGCCTTCTCGATGCGCTGCTGCATCGAGGTGGCAAGAGCGGCAACGTCCTTATCATCGAGCGCGATGGCCTCGACCTTAAAACGGACGTGCGAATCGTCGGGGCCTTGGACGCGGGCCTCGATATGCTCAACCATCACGCGGTCGTCGCGCTCGGCAGCAGCCCTGGCGCACGAAGAAAGCGCCGCAAGGGTAACCTCGATATTGCACTCCCCCGCCGGATGCACGCAGGACGGCTCGCGACGGGCGAACATCAGGCGGAAAAAGCTCAGCAGTACGCCAAGCGCCACGACGCCGGCGCACACCGTCACGACGATGCGCGGCATGGGGTCGCGCATCAGCAGCATAAAGCGATACGTATACGGCCCCCAAAACTGGCAGACAAGCGTACCCAGCGCCACGATGGTGGCGGCAAGATACACGATCGCTAGGGCTCGTTTGAGTACGCGCACGCGGCGCTCCCTTCAAATCTCGGCTCTCGAAATGCAAAACGGTTCGCATCATTATAAAAGAGCCGGGTCCGGTGCTCTACGCACGCGGATCCGGCTCATCTATTCCACGAGGCTTGCATGCTCGCTTCATTATGCCCAGATATGCACGGCTCAATCCGTGCTGGCGCTACTCCTCCTCGAGGGCAGCGATGACCTCGTCGGTCATGTCCATGGTGCTGTAGACGTCCTGGACGTCGTCGAGCTCCTCAAGACGGTCGATGAGGCGCTGGACCTTCTTGGCGTCGGCGCCGGAAACCTCGGTCGGGGTGGTCGGGACCATGGTGGTCTCGGAGCCCTTGACCTGGACACCCTGCTCCTCGAGCGCCTTGGAGACAGCCATGACCTCGTTGGCAGCAGTCCAGACGATCCACTCCTCGCCGGCATCCTCGTAGTCCTCGCCACCGGCCTCGGCGATAGCCATCATGAACTCATCCTCGTCACCGGCAGCACCGTTGGCGATCATGGTCTCCTTCTTGGCGTTCTCATCCAGGATCTCCTTGGCGACGACGATCTGGCCCTTGCGCTCAAACTGGAAGGCGACGGAGCCGGAGGTGCCCAGGTTGCCACCAGCGTGGGAGAAGGCGGAACGGACATCAGCGGCGGTACGGTTGCGGTTGTCGGTCAGGCAGTCGACGTAGACGGCGACACCGGCGGGACCGTAGCCCTCGTACACGATGTTCTCGTAGACGGCGGCGTCAGCACCCGAACCAAAAGCCTTGTCGATAGCGGACTTGATCTTGTCCTTAGGCATGGACTGAGCCTTGGCCTTGGCAACGGCAGCGGCGAGGCTGGCGTTGTTCTCGGGCAGCGGGTCACCGCCGAGACGGGCAGCAACAGTGATGTTGCGGCTGAGCTTGGAGAAGAGGGCGGAACGCTTGGCGTCCTGCGCGCCCTTACGATGCTTGGTTGTGGCCCACTTAGAGTGTCCGGACATACGTGTCTCCTATCGGTTTCGACCTAAAGCCCAGCGCAGATGCTCGGGCAATATAAACAAACGTCGTTATGATATACCTACTAGCCTGCGAGATAAACCCCAAAATGAAGGCGTCGTGATGATGTCCCCTTTGGTGCAAAGAAACCTGACCCCAATGCACCAAGTTAGGACCAGAGGAAGTCGCTGCGGGTGACGGTGGCGCCGATGGCGAAGGGCATGCAGGCGATGACCGGATACAGGTAGCGCATGTAGGTCGAGCCGTTGCACGGACCAATCAGGCACACGGCGAGCACGCCCAACAGCGGCACCCAGATCGCCAGCGCACGCCATGAATGACGACGCAGCAGGTAGACCACCACGGCAATCATGATCCACACATAGGTGGCCGAGCTCATGGTGAGCGAAATAAACGGGATGCGTTGTACTGCCACGCGATACAGGTTAATCAGGTGGTCGCACCAGCGCACAACCTTGCTATCGACCGGATGGAAGTCGAAGTACTTGAGATTATCGGGGCGCGCCATAATCTCGGCACTGCGCGCCGTGCTGTAGACCCACGCATCGCGGGCACTCGGATAAAAGTAGCCGTAATAGTTATTGATGAGCGCCGAGATATAGCACTCGGGATCCTTTTTGAACATCTGGGCCCATACCTCAAAATAGGCCTTGATGTCCTCCTGCGAGGCGTACTCGTTAAAGCAATTTTTGACGGCATCCGACTTATCCGGGTTGTAGCGGCGGCCCAGATTCTCGTACTTGAGCACACGGTCGATCACGGCACGCTCTTCGTCGGTCACCAAGCCGTCGCAAGGAGCCTCCACGATGGTGCCGTCCTCCTTAACCGTAGGGTTGACGCCCGAGTTGAGGCCGTCGTGCTTTTGGACGAAACGAGCCGTCTGCTGGAACGGAATCGAGAGGATTTCGCGCTTGGAGCCGGGCGTAATGTCGTGCGCCGGCATAAAGACCTTGGTGAAGTACATATTAGAGGCAAGGCAGAGCGCGAGCACCGCGAGAACGCCAACCCAGCGGAAACGCGGGATGGCGCCCGAAGGCGCAGCACCAGTCTGCTTGGCTGCACGACGAGCCACATGCACGTCCCATACGCAAAACGCCGCCGCAATCACGCAGGCCGCCAACGGAAAGACCAGACCGCCATTGCGCAAAAACGTGGAACCCATGGCAGCCAGCGCAAGCAACAGCCAGTCGTGGCGCGCAAAGAGCACGGGCCTCTGTTCGCCCGCACGCTCGGCATTGGCATCACGACGGGGCAAGCCACATGCCACGAGCTTGACGGTCTGTACCAGCAGCACCAAAAACGCGTCGGCAAAGAGCACGTCTTTGGTGAGCAACGCCGCGTAGTTAGAGAACATCGGCATAAACGCAAAGAACAGCAGGATCGCACCGCGAACCGGCAGGCTCACGCCCAGTTTGCGCAGCGACGAAATGGAATAGGCCATGCAGGCAGCCGTGATGACAAATTGAGCGCAGGTATAGATGATGAGGCCCGCGTTAGCGCTGTTGAACAGCGAAAGCCCCAGCTGAACGCACGAGCCGATAATGGCCGTGTGCACTACGGGATGATGCCCGTTGAGCAGCACGTTGGGGTTGAGTAGGCGCAGGTAGTCGCTCGTGCCATTGGGATAGTTGAACCACTGGCGAATCTGCGCACCCGTATCTCCCATAAAAAGGCCGGGCAGCGAAGCGATGAGCGTGGGCGCCCAGGCGATCATAAGCACCAGGAAGGGCCCGGCAAAGGGATGGACCGAGAGCACGGCGTGAGCCACACGCCATACGCGGCCAAAGTGCGCTTCGGAAAACGGAATGCGCCGAGAGCTCAGCCAATCCAGGCACTCAAAAGCCAGATAGAAGGCCACGATCGCTAGGAGCATCCAGCCCGCGCCGCCAATCCAGGCGCAGATGATGCGGGCCTTGTCGCCAAGAACAATCTCGGCCGAGTCGATAAGGTCGTAGCTGCGGCCGAACACCATGCAGATGGCGAAAAACAGCGACGGCAGAATAATCGATGGGCGCCAGGTGTCGCCACGGCCAAAGAACACGTAGCGAAACGGCAGCGTGAGCAGGCAGGCAAGCGCAAGCAGCATGACCGCGTCGGTATGGCCGGCAAACGAGAGGAGCACCTCGTAGCACACGTACAGCATGCCCGAGGCTTTGGGGTCAATCGCCAAGACTGCGTTGCTCGACACCGGGGCGGGATCGATGGAAAACGCCGTGGTCGCCAACAGCGCGAGCAGAAATGCGATGAGCGTCTGCTTGGCGGGGTAGCGCTTAAACCAGACGATGCGGGCAGCGTCGCGCGCAGCCGTTGTGGAGAGATCGGAATCCTTCACAGTCCGAAAGCCTTTCTAGAAACCTATCAAACTCAGCAAAACCACCACAAAGGTGCCTGTGTCCCCTTTGTGGTGGTTAGGCGTCGAGGTAGATGCGCTGGGGACGGTTGCGGTGTCGCGCGAAGATGATGAGCGCCAGGCCGGCGATCACGAGCGGAAGACTCAGCAGCTGCCCCATCGTGATGACGCCGCCCAGCAGATAGCCAAGCTGGGCGTCGGGCACGCGCACGAACTCGACGAGGAAGCGGACGATGCCGTATCCCATCACGAACACGCCCATAAACGTACCCTGAGGCAGCAGCGGCTTTTTGCGGCTGAGCACCTGCAGAATGCAAAAGAGCACGATGCCCTCAAGAAATGCCTCGTAGAGCTGGGAGGGGTGACGCGGCATATCGCCCGCAGTCCCGCCAAAGACCACACCCCAGGGCAGATCGGTCGGCTTGCCCCACAGCTCACCGTTGACAAAGTTGGCACAACGGCCCAGGCACAAGGCCAGCGGCGCGCCGATGACGGCAAGGTCTGCCAAAGTCCATGCGTCGAGCTTATACATGCGGCACACGATGATGCCGCCGATAATACCGCCCACCAAACCGCCATGGAAGCTCATGCCGCCCTCGTTGGTGGCAAAGATCTCGAGCGGGTGCGCCCAGTAGTAGCCATCACCGTAAAAGACGACGTAGAACAGGCGCGCACCGATAATGAGGCCAAAGACCACGCCGACCACGACACTCGTCAGGTCGTCAATCGTGATGTTAAAGCCCCAACGACGCTGCGTGCGGTACATAACGACCGCCGTGAGCAGGGCGCCGACCACGTAGGCCAGGCCGTACCAGTAGATCGTGATGGGGCCCGCCGAGATCGCGACGGGATCAAGCATATGGTAGAGGTCGTTGAGCATATCGATCCCCTGCTCCCTACATACAAATGCGGCCGCGGGCCTTACGCTCGCAGCCGCATATTTGGACGTAACGTCTATGCGGAGCGTACCGTCCGCAGCTTTCGCGTCTTAGAACGGCGCGTACTCGTCGTACAGGTCCTCGGCCTCGCCGGAAGCATTGACCTGCTCAACGCGGGTAACGCCGGGCACATGCTCCTTCAGGATGCGCTCGATACCCATGGAAAGGGTTAGCGAGCTCATGGGGCAGCCGGCGCAGGCGCCCTGCAGCTCCAGCTTGACAACACCCTCGTCGTCGACGCCCACATACTCCATATCGCCGCCATCGGCCTGCAGGTTGGGGCGAATCTCTTCAAGAACCTTCTTAAGCAGCTCTTCGTTAACAGCCACAGGGGCTCCTTTCTCACAATAACGCGGGCACGCCCGCGGACAGGGGCTATGTTACTACAGCCATGTACCCGCTTAGGCGCCAGCCATGCGTGCGGACACGACTTTCACGAGCAGTCAATTTGGGACGGGGCTCTTTTGGCTGTTTTGCCGCCAGCTGGCGTTGGCACGCGCTACTGCCGAGCCTGTCCCCCGGTACCAATCTGGACATCGACGATGACCTGGCGGTAGCTGATGCCGCAGGAGTCGAGAATGCGGCGGCTGATACGGCCGTCATCGGTGTCGGCGTACTTGTTGTCCAGGTAGACAACCTCGCCCACGCCCACCTGCGCCAGGATCTTGGCGCAGTCGTGGCACGGGAACAGCGTGACGTAAACCGTGGAACCCTCGAGGTCCTTGAGCGAGCCACGGTAGTTGAGCACGGCGTTGGCCTCGGCATGGACCACGTAGTTGTGCTTGTCCTGCAGCGGGTCATCGCTCGTACCCCACGGGAAAAAGTCGTCGTTGAGCGCCGAGGGCGTGCCGTTGTAACCCACCGAAAGGATGCGGTGGTTGGTGCTGGCGATGCACGCTCCCACCTGCGTGTTGGGGTCCTTGCTGCGGCGCTGCGCGGCGATGGCCACGCTCATAAAGAACTCGTCCCAGCTAATAACGTCGCGGCGCTTGCCCGACGCGGTTTGATGAAGATCGTCCGACATGGCAGACACCTCCGCAATCGCAATAGTTTGGCCCATTGTAGCAGGTGAAAGGTAGGGGCGCTTATCCCACCAGCCCCTCGCCCTACGCGCGGCGGGGCTTTTGGTTGATGCGGTAGAGCTCGGCGAGACCCCGCAACGTCAGCGCGTCGTCTACCGTCAGGCTATGGCCGACCAGCGCCGCAAGTGCCTCGGCATCGTCGCCGGTAATGACGATGGGCACATCGCCCTCCCCCGCGGCCTTGGTCGCGCGCATCTCGGCAAGCACCATGTCGAGCATTCCGTCGATGCGGGCTACCTCGCCCAAAACCACACCCGAGCGCATGGCCTCACGCGTGTTGCGTCCGATGACGTGCGTTGGCGCCGAGGGCTCAACCTGGGGTAGGCGCGCTGCTGCCGCCGAAAGCGAACGGGCGCCGAGGGCCAGGCCTGGCGCGATAACGCCGCCCACAAAGGTACCGTGCACGTCGATGACCTCGATATTGGTCGTCGTGCCCAGGTCAATCACGATGCACGGCGAGCCGTAGACGGCGCGGGCCGCCACGGCATCGGCGATGCGGTCGGGGCCGATCTCGGCCGGATCGTCGTAGTGCACGGGTATGCCGGTCTTAAGTCCCGGCCCCACGGTGAGCACGCGCCCCGTGCAGGTGCGGGAAAGTGCCGCCTTCCACGGGCGCTCGAGCGCCGGGACTACACAGCTCAGCACGGCCGCGGCGGGTGCAAGCACCCCGGGCACACCTGCATCGGCGGCGAGCGCGCCCATGACCTGCACAAGTCGCATGCGCGCTTCGTCGGCCGTAATGCTCGACGGCGTCGTGATCTCGCATGTCGCAAGCGGACATTCCTGCGCCGCGGCCGAATCCTCTGCAAACAGGCCAAAGCGAATGAACGTGTTGCCCACGTCGACCGTCAATATATATGCGCACCCATTAAGCATCGTCGGCGCTCCTTTCGTCTGCCCAGCAGTATATCGCCTACCTAAACCAGTCATCCCAAAATGACTAGCTTGCGGCTATACTGGTGCGCGGTCGTTTGCGAGCTCACGCGGCGGCCCTTGGTAACCCGACTTCCCGCGCCGTATCCGTAACGGCGCTCCCGGGGGAAGCGGATATACGCAAAGGAGTTTTATATGAGCAATCCCTCGAACCGCGCTTCGATGCGCGGGCAACTCACGCTGCGCGGCGTCGTCATCGGCGTCCTTGGCTGCGTGATCATCACGGCAAGCTCGGCCTACACGGCCCTCAAGATGGGTGCACTCCCCTGGCCGATTATTTTCGCTGCCGTCATCTCGCTGTTCTTCCTGAAGCTCATGGGCAACGCCAGCCTCAACGAGGCCAACGTCACCCACACCATCATGTCCGCGGGCGCCATGGTCGCCGGCGGCCTGGCGTTTACCATCCCGGGCGCCTGGATGCTGGGCTATGCCGACCAGATCAGCTGGCTCGACATGTTTATCGTGGCACTCGCCGGCACCATCTTGGGCCTGCTGGCAACGGCGCTCATCCACCGCCACTTTATCGTGGACGCCGCGCTGGAGTTTCCCACCGGCAATGCCGCAGCTCAGACCCTGCGCGCCACCGAGGCCGGCGGCAAGACCGGCAAGCAGCTCTTTGGCTCCATGGCCATCGCAGGCATCTACAGCGTGCTTCGCGACGCTCTGGGCGTGGTGCCCAGCATGCTGTGCACGCTCAATATCCCCGGCGTGACCTTTGCCATCTATAACTCGCCCATGCTGCTCTCCATCGGCTTTTTGGTGGGCTTCGCCCCGGTTGCCTTCTGGTTTGCCGGCGCGCTGCTAGGTAACTTTGGCATCATCGTGGGCGGCACCGCTGCCGGTCTATTCGACGTTGTGACTGCGCAGGGCATCGTCAAATCACTCGGCATGGGCCTCATGATGGGCTTTGGCGTCGCCGTCGTCCTCAAGGACATCCTGCCGCAGGTCGCCGGCATCGCCCGCGGCCTCGCCGCCGACAGCTCCAGCGACACCGACGAGCAGTCGCTCATCTCGGGCTCGCTTAAGCTCGACGCCGGCATCATCGGCCTGGGTACTGCCGCCATCGCCGTGATCGTCGCCATCGCGCTCGACCTTGGCCCCGTCCCGGCCGTCATCGTCACGCTGTTCACCTTTGTCACCACCATCATGAGCGCGCAGAGCTGCGGCCAGACGGGCATCGACCCCATGGAGATCTTCGGCCTCATCGTCATGCTCATCGTGGCTGCCTTCGCACAGATCGCCCAGGTCAAGCTGTTCTTTATCGCCGGCATCGTGGCCGTGGCATGCGGCCTTGCGGGCGACGTCATGAACGACTTTAAGGCCGGCGCCGTGCTGGGCACCAATCCGCGTGCGCAGTGGATCGGCCAGGCCATCGGCGGCATTGTGGGCGCCCTGGTCGCCGCTGCCGTCATGGTCGCGCTCGTCACCGCCTATGGTCCGGACGCCTTCGGCCCCGACAAGAGCTTTGTGGCCGCGCAGGCAAGCGTGGTCGCCACCATGGTCTCGGGCATCCCGAGCGTGCCGTGGTTCGCAGGCGGCTTTATCGCCGGCATCGTCATGTACTGGCTCGGCATTCCGGCCATGATGATCGGCCTAGGCGTGTACCTGCCGTTCTACATGTCGCTCACGGCCTTCTTGGGCTCCTGCGTCAAGCTCGCCTACGACAAGTGGGCCGCACGCCGCGACGCCGCTGCCGGTCTTTCGGACGAGGAGAAGGCCTCCAAGGATGCCGCCTTCCAGGAGCAGGGCCTGGTCGTCGCCAGCGGCCTGCTCGGCGGCGAGTCCATCGTCGGCGTTATCCTGGCGTTTGTCTCTGTTGGTCTGAGCCTGCTAGGGTAGGCTGAACAACAACGCACCAGCGCAGAGCGCGGGGTCGGAATCAAACCGGCCCCGCGCTTTTTTGTCTATTTGACTCTTATGATCCTCACGGCGTTTTAGCCATGTCGATTGGCCTGACTTCCAGGTCAACAAACCTTGTCTGACACCTCGCCTAACGCGGTGTAGAGTAAAGACGACAGACGCAAGAAGCGGCTCAGAAGCTAAACGAGGTAAGCATGGAACTCGACAAACAACAGATCAAGCGGCTGCGCGAGCGTCATCATCGTCGTCACGGTATACGCCCTGCACACAGCGAGGCCATGGAGAATGCCACCCGTTTCCTTAAGCAGGCGTTCAACATACGCGAGGGACGCGCGCCCTATCACGTGATTCGCAAGCGCTTTGTAAACGGGGCGCGCCTGACTGGCTCACACTTATGCATCCTGATCATTGCCATGTTGATCGCGAGCATCGGCCTCGATATCGACTCGGACATTGCCATCGTGGGCGCCATGCTCATCTGTCCGCTCATGGGCTCGGTCCTTGCCATGGCATACGGCATCGCCACGCTCGACCGCGAGATTGCCGTCGAGGCAATTGCCGGCCTCGCGCTGCAGATGGTCTTTTGTCTAATCACGTCCACGCTGTACTTTAAGCTCTCGCCCCTTGGCACCACCACGGCCGCCATCATCGACAACTCGACACCGACTGTGTGGGACCTTGCCGTCGCGCTCGCGGGCGGCTTTGCGGGCGGACTGGGCAACTCGCGCGACCAGGAACCCGCCACGCTCATCGCCGGCGTGGCCGTGGCGACCGCGCTCATGCCGCCCCTGTGCGCGGCGGGCTATGGCATCGCCATCGCGAGCGGGTCGCTGTTTCTCTCGGCCCTCTACGAGTTTGGCATCAACGTCGTCTTTATCGCGCTGGCGGCCGAAGCCGTACTACTTCTTTTGCGCGTGCCGCTCAAGCGCGACCTCAACGGCGACGGCATTGTGACCGCCGAGGAAAATGCCGAGGTCGATGAGCTGTCACACAAGGTGCGCCGCCGCATCATCGTGGGTACGGTGATCTTTGCCATCCCCTGCATCGTCATGACCGCGGGGTCCATTGGCTCGGCACAGGCCGGCGTGCAGGACGGCTACGGCGTCACCGAAACCACGCGCGAGCTTGCCGCGGTGCTGCCGGGCTTTAAGGATTACACCGTTGCCGTCGAGACCTCGGCCACCGAAGGCGAGGAGGAGGGCCTTGTCGAGCGCGAGGTTGTCGCCCACGTGACGACAAGCGAGGCGCTTGGGGCACACGACCGCCGTGTAGCCCGCAAGCTCATCGACCTCAATGTGCCCGAGCTCGATCGCGTGGAGTTTGATGTGCAGTAATACGCGACGTGGGATGGATGCGCGCAGCCGCGAGTCACGACATGGCGCAGACGTGACGCGGGCCACGAGCAAATAGCGGGGCGCGGTCCATGGCCGCGCCCCCGCTCGCTGATTTATTGCCGTGAATCATCTGTCCGCATCGACATCGCCAGACTCCACTGTAAACGCCGGACCGGTACTCACCAGATAAAAACGGGTCACCCTGGTATCTCTAAATAGGTAGAGCAAGCCCTGATCGCGTCGGCGCGAAATATACGCCACGTGGACCGTACCGAATTCTTCGCCGTTTTCCTTCTTTAATATCAGGATGTTGGGGTCATCCGTACGCTTAAACTGCCCGTCTGTGCAGATTCCGTCTTGGTCGACCAGCTGCCATCGACAGTTGTCCTCCTCAAGAAAAGCCAGGGTTTCCCGACTCGTTTTGTCATCCCGATAGTAACCGTCAATGGCAAAGCCTTCGGAAACGCATTCCTGCATATAGGATGTTTCTCGATTTATAGCAAACTGCCCTGCAGCGCCCAGGAGCACAGCCAGGCAGACCACTGCGAGGGCTATCGAGATAGTACGGCGGTTCATGTCAACCAGCCCGATACTTGTTTAACGGAGTGCAAAACATACTTGGTACCTCCGGTATCATGACGAACGTCACCTACGGCCTGCCGGCAATCATATGTTTACAACATCAAACCATATGGCAACCACTCGCGAGAGGAGTATCGGCGAACGGTGCATTTTTGCGTTCTATTGGCCAAACGTCAACGCGCGCTACGGCTCTTGCTCGACCTATTCAGATCTTGTCGCATACTACCGTAGATCCCCAACGCTTCCGCCCCCAAGAGATCATTTTTAGTACGTAAAGAAGCCCTCGCCCGAGCTTTCGCCCAGCTTACCTTCGTCGAGCATCTTCTTGAGGACGGACGCCATAGCCTTAAAGTTGTAGGGCATCATCATCTTCTTGAGCAGCGGGCTCACCAGGCCCGGCACCTTCTGATACTGCATGACGATGTTGTAGGCCGTCTGGATACCCACCGTGTCGAATACGCGGAACGGGCCCTTGGGAGCGCCGGTGCCACGCGTCCACGCGAGGTCAATGCTCTTGGGGTCGCTCACGCCCGAGACGTACAGGTCAAGACCCGAAAGCAACCACGGTACCAGCATGGAGTTGAGCAGGTAGCCGTTCTTTTCCTTGTTGACGGGCAGGGCAAGCATGCGGATGTCGTTGGCGAAGTCGACGAGCTCGTCGAAGTAGCGCTTGTCGGTTTGGTCCTGTGCCATGACCTCGGTCATGTTGTTCTTCCAGATAGAGTTGGCAAAGTGCAGCGACAGGTACTTCTCGGGACGGCCGGTGTACTTGGCAAAGGTGCTCGGCAGCAGCGTGGATGAGTTGGTCACGATGACGGTCTTTTGCGGCAGAACCGGGGCGAGCTTCTTGTAGAAGTCGATCTTTGCCTGGGTGTCCTCGGCCATAGACTCGATGACCAGGTCGGCGTCGGCCACGGCCTTGGCAAGATCGAGCTCCAGCTTGAGTGTGGAGTAGGCACGCTCGACGGCGGCGAGCGCCGCTTCCTTGTCGAAGGGCTGGGTGCCATCGGCGATACCGGCGCACCACTCGCCCGTACCGTCCGCCATGCCCTCGATTGCCGCGATGTACTCCTTGCGCACGCGATCGATCTTGGGCTGGGTGCGGCCGATGCTGCCCTCGTTGCGCAGCCAAATCGTTACATCAAAGCCGCAGTAGGCAGCCTGAAAGGCAATCTGGCTTCCCAACACGCCGCCGCCGGCAACACAAACGGTCTTGTAGCTCATGGGACGGTCCTCTCTTACGTAATTCCATAGATGTGTATTTATTCAACCGTAAGGATGACGCGCGTTGGGGGTGGGTTCTATAAACGGGCGGTATTTCGCGGCAAACGGCTACATATGTTCATTATCTCAGGGTTCCGAGGGCAGTTTTTGGTGCCACCGAGACGTCATTTTCGGAAGTATGCGGCAAATTCCGGAACTCTTGAGCACATCCTGGTTTTTCGCCAATAAAACCGCAGGTACAGAGCTTGGACATATCAGGTGTGCTCGGCCTATTCAGATTTTGCCGCATACTTCCGAAATCTAAGTTCGCAAAGGGTGATAGTTGGGGCATTTACGCAACATATGTCCAGCAAAAACGGGTGGTAGTCGATACGCTACCGCCCGTTTGTCTCATATCTAGCCCATAGCAGGCCAGTTACTTCTTAATGCCGCGTCCCAGACGCTTGGCGACCGATGTGACGGCCTCCTCGCTGGCCGGCCCGCAGCTCACGCAGTCGTCATGGGCACGCATCTGACCGGTGACCTCGTCCATCGCGAGCGGCGCCACCTTCTCGAGCTTAAAGCCCTTGCCGGCGCGCATGTTTTCCTTGGCCACGCTGATCATGAGCTTAATGCGGTTGAGCTGGTTGACCTCGGACGCACCGGGGTCGTAGTCCACCGCGACAATGTTGCTCTCGGGATGCTGGCGGCGCAGCTCCTTGATCACGGCCTTGCCCACCACGTGGTTGGGCAGGCACGCAAAGGGCTGCGTGCAGATGATGTTGGGCGCACCATGGTCGATCAGGTCGAGCATCTCGGCCGTGAGCAACCAGCCCTCGCCCATGTTGTTGCACACCGAAAGTACCGTACGGGCCTTTTCGGCCATGGTGCCGATGCGCTCGGGCGCCTCGAAGCGGCGGGACTTCTCGAGCATCTCCTCCACCGGCGTGCGCATCCAGTCCACAAGCTTGATGAGCGCTTGCATGCCCGCGCGCGTAGTAGCAGAGCTTCCCAGCTCGTCTTTCTGCAGCTCGGCGTTGCTCATGGAGTAGAGGAAGAAGTCGAGCAGGCCCGGCACCACGGCCTCGCAGCCCTCGCGCTCAATGATATCGACCACGTGGTTGTTAGCCGTGGGATGGAACTTGACCAAGATCTCACCGACCACGCCCACGCGCGGCTTGGTGCCCTCGCCCACGAGCGGCATGGTGTCGAACGCGCGGATAGCCTCGCGGCACAGCTTGGTGTAGTTGTGGCGGTTAAACTTGGGCGCCAGCTTGCGGGCACGCGCCATGTACTCTTCATAGAGCGTGTTGGCGGCACCAGGCGTGGCCTCGTACGGGCGGCAGCGGTAGAGCATCTGCATCATCACGTCGCCAAAGAGCACCGCGTAGACTGCCTGCTTAAGCAGCGCCGGCGTAATCTTAAAGCCGGGGTTGTCTTCGCCGAGTGCCACGGCCGAAAGCGAGATCACCGGGATCTCGGGGTGGCCGCTCTCGCGCAGGGCCTTGCGGATGAGTGCGATGTAGTTGGTGGCACGGCAGCCGCCGCCGGTCTGGCTGATGACCACGGCGGTCTTGGACAGGTCGTACCGACCGCTCTCGATGGCCTCCATAATCTGGCCCGTCACCAGAATCGACGGGTAGCAAATGTCATTGTTCACATAGCGCAGGCCAGCCTCGACGGCATCGTGGTCGGTCGAGGGCAGCAGCTCCAAGTTGTAGCCGGCACCGCGGAACACCTCTTTGACCAGGTCAAAGTGGATCGGCGCCATCTGCGGGCACAGGATGGTGTAGCCCTCGTCGCGCATCTGCTCGGTAAAGGGCACCTTGGGCCATGCGGTCGAGGCGCTCTCACGCTGTGCCTCGAACGTGTACTTGCGGCTCGCAAACGCGGGGGCATCCGTGGAGGGCGCCACCGGCGCAGCGTCGCCCTGCTCAAAGACCTTGCCCGCAGCCGTGGCCTCGGCCAAGCGCTCGGCCTCCTGGTCCTTGAGTGCCGCCATGAGCGAGCGGATGCGAATGCGCGCGGCGCCCAGGTTGGACACCTCGTCGATCTTGAGCACGGTGTAGATCTTGCCACTGGCCTCCAGGATCTCCTGCACCTGATCGGTGGTCAAGGCATCGAGGCCGCAGCCGAAGGAATTGAGCTGGATCAGGTCCAGGTCGTTGCGCATCGTCACAAAACGGGCGACGGCGTACAGGCGGCTGTGGTACATCCACTGGTCGACGACGCGAATCGGACGCTCGGGCTTTACCAGATGCGCGAGCGAATCCTCGGTAAAGACCGCAAAGCCAAAGCTCGAGATAAGCTCGGGCAGGGCGTGGTTGATCTCGGGGTCGTTATGGTAGGGACGACCGGCGAGCACGATGCCGTGACCGCCGTGGTCCTCGACCCACTTAAGAGCCTCCTCGCCCATGGTCTGGATGTCCTCGTGGAAACGCGCATCGGCCTCAAAGGCAGCGTTGACGGCGGCATCGACCTCGGAACGCGTGATCTTGGGCCCGCGCACGCGGCCGCGCCCGGCTTGCGCATCGGCCACACGGTCGACGGCGAGCACCTGGTACAGACGGCGCTTGAGCTCGGTCTTATCGTGATAGGGCACGAACGGATACAGGAACTCGATGTTCTGCTCGCGGATCTCGTCGATGTTGAGCGCCAACGCGGTGGGGTAACTCATGACGATGGGGCAGTTGTAGCAGTTACCGGCCGTCGGGTCCTCTTTGCGCTCCCAGCGCACGCACGGCATCCAGATAAAGTCAACGTCGCGGTCGATAAGGTTCATCACGTGGCCGTGGCTCATCTTGGCCGGATAGCACACGCTCTCGGACGGCATGGACTCGATACCCGCCTGGTAGGTCTTCTTGCTCGACTGGTCGGACAACTGCACACTAAAGCCCAGGCGCGTAAAGAACGCGTGCCAGAAGGGGTAGTTCTCGTACATGTTGAGCGCACGCGGGATACCCACGGTGCCGCGCGGGGCCTCGTCGGGGCTCAGCACCTCGCGGTTAAAGAGCAGCTCGTTTTTCTTTTTGAAGAGGTTGGGGGCCTCGGTCTTCTGCTTTTTGTGGCCGGCACCCTTCTCGCAGCGGTTACCGGTAATGAAGCGCCTGCCGCCGCCAAAGTCGTTGACGGTGAGCTGGCAGTTGTTGGAGCAACGGCCGCAGCGGACATGCTTTTGCGTCACGGTGAGGTGCGCGATATCCTCAGCCGAAAGGATGGTCGAGGTGCCGTCGGCGCCGGCGCGATCGCGGGCGAGCAGGGCCGCACCGTAGGCGCCCATGCAGCCGGCGATGTCGGGGCGCACGGCATGCACGCCGGTGAGCTGCTCAAACGCGCGCAGCGTGGCATCGGACATAAAGGTGCCACCCTGGACGATCACCTGACTGCCGATCTCCTTGGGGTCGCGCAGCTTAATGACCTTGAACAGGGCATTCTTGATGACAGAATAGGACAGGCCGGCAGCGATGTCGCCCACCGTGGCGCCTTCCTTTTGCGCCTGCTTAACGCGCGAGTTCATAAAGACCGTGCAGCGGCTGCCCAGGTCGACGGGGGCCTTGGCATGGATGGCGGCGTCGGCGAACGCGCGCACGTCCATGTTCATAGAGACGGCGAAGCTCTCGATAAAGCTGCCGCAGCCCGACGAGCAGGCCTCATTGAGCATGATGTGCTCGATGACGCCGTCCTTGACGCGCAGGCACTTCATGTCCTGGCCGCCAATGTCCAGAATGAACTCGACGCCGGGCAGGAACGCCTTGGCGCCGCGCAGGTGCGCGACGGTCTCGATCTCGCCGGAATCGGCCTTGAGAGCCTCGATGAGCAGCGCCTCGCCGTAGCCCGTGGTGGTCACGTGGCCGATGGTGCAGCCCGCGGGGATGTGATTGTAGAAATCGGCCATGATGACCTTGGCCGTGCCCAAAATGTCGCCGTTGTTGTTGCCGTACCAGGTGTGCAGCAGCTGACCGTCCTCGCCCACGAGTGCGGCCTTCATGGTGGTGGAACCGGCGTCGATGCCGATGAACACGCGGCCGGTGTAGCCGTCGAGCTTGCCCTTGGGGACGACCTCGGTGTCGTGGCGGGTCTTGAACTCGGCAAAGTCCTCGTTGGTGGCAAAGAGCGGATCCAGACGCTCGACCTCGGCACCCTGCGTGTCGCCCAGGGCATCGATGGCCTCGATGAGCTGCGGGAACGTGCTGAGCTTATTGGACTCGTGCGCCATGGCGGCGCCGCTCGCCACAAACAGGTGAGCGTTTTGGGGCACGATACGGTGCTCCTCGTCTAGGTTGAGCGTGAGGTAGAAGCGGTGACGCAGCTCGGAGAGATACTGCAGCGGGCCGCCCAGGAAGGCGACGTTGCCGCGGATGGGACGGCCGCACGCCAGGCCCGAGATGGTCTGGGTCACGACGGCCTGGAAGATGGAGGCGGCCACATCCTCGGGGCGGGCGCCCTCGTTGAGCAGCGGCTGCACGTCAGTCTTGGCAAAGACGCCGCAGCGGCTGGCGATGGGATAGATGGTGGTGGCGTTGGCCGCGAGCTCGTTGAGGCCGCTGGCATCGGTGTGCAGCAGGGTTGCCATCTGGTCGATGAAGGCGCCCGTACCGCCGGCGCAGGTGCCGTTCATGCGCTGCTCGATGCCGTTATCGAAGTAGATGATCTTGGCGTCCTCGCCACCCAGCTCGATGGCGACATCGGTGGCGGGGATAAGGGTCTCGACGGCGCGCTTGCTGGCGATGACCTCCTGGACAAACTCCAGATCGAGCCACTGGGACAGCAGCAGGCCACCCGAGCCGGTGATGGCGCAGGTCATCTGCGCCGTCGGTAGCACGGTCGCGGCCCCCTCGAACAGGTCGCGGGCGCAGGCGCGGACGTCGGTGTGATGGCGCTGGTACTTGGCATAGACGATCTGGTTGTCGTCGTTGAGCACGGCGAGCTTGACGGTGGTGGAGCCCACGTCTATGCCCAGATGCAGGTTGCCGCGGGCGACCTCGGGGTTGAAGATCGCGCCTTCGGGGGCGTGGGCGGCGGCTACGGGCTCGGCGGCGGCGGGCTCGCTAGCAACGGACGTCTCCCCTGCCGTGTTCTTGGCATCGGCAACTGCCTCGGCGACCTTCTCGGCAGCGGCAGTCGCGGCCTTCTGCGCGGCATCCACCACGGCGGGCGCGGCCTCGCGTGCGGCAGCGACCATACGGTCCTTAATGCCCTCGACGAGTTTGCTCATTGTCTCTCCTCTTAGTTGTTGGACTCGACGGTTGCGGCGGTGTCGGCCGCGTCCTCAAGCTGCAAGTTCAATAGCTTCATGCCGTATTCCGGCACGTTGATATCGATGGGTTGGCCATACAGGTCACCAGGGCGCACAAAAGCGAGCACCGTCATAATGCGCGCCATGGCCTCGGGCGATTCGGTGAGTCCACGCTCGAACCAGCGCTGAATCATGCCGACCTCGGCACTCACGACGTAGGTAACGTAGTAGTCAAAGAACGTGCCCAGCGCCAGGCCCAAAATGCCCGTCTGCGCACGCGGCACCACAGCCTCACGCGCGGTGTCGATAATCCTTTTAATGAAGGCCTGGTCGCCGCCCGGACCCAGCAGCGCACCGATTAAGTCGCGGTTGGCCGCAAGATAACGCAGCAGCTCAACCGAACCGGGCGCCGGCTCGAGCTCATCGATGTTGTGATAGAGATCGGGCAGCTGAGCTGCAGTGATGAGCTCAATGCGCTCACGAATCTCGGCCAGCAAGCCGTCCTCGATTTGATTGATAAAGTCGGGAATATCGCGGTAGTGCGAATAGAACGTGCGGCGCGTAAGACCGGCGCGCTCGGTGAGCGACGCAACGTTAATGCGCGAAAGGTCGCCGCTTTCGGCAAGCTCGCTGGCAAGTGCCTGGCGAAGGGCACGCTGCGAGCGAAGGGATCGGCGATCGCATTTCTCGAGCTGGGACAAGCGTCCTCCCTGTTACTCAACCTGTGCACTATTGCACAGTGCGAGTATTATTGCACACCGTGTGCATCAACACGTAAAGGCAATATTTAGAATGTGACGAGGGGGCAGTCCCTTTGTCACATCCCACGGCGGCATTACCGATTGTCCAAAATGTCGTTCGTGGGTAGAATAGTGTCGACGGCAGCCCAAGTTGTAGCTAGCTGGGCAGCGCCGTTGTTTGCATTAGGGGGTCAACGCCTTAGCGGCGGCGACCCCTTCTGTTACGCTTCGAACGCTGCTTGAGTGCCTCGAAAAGGCCGACAAGCGCCGTGAAGAACGAGACCATGGCGGTCAGAAGTCTCACGAAATCAATCAAATCGGTCATGGGCATCACCTCCCATCAGATGGAGGGCGCTGCCCGGCACATGGGACTGCCGTCAACGATACCGATTCTATCAAAGCGCAGTTAGATATGCGTATGTTTGTTCGCATTTCAGAAGATCAGAGCTCGGGTATTGCGAAGGAACAGTTCCTTTGCCATACCCGAGCTTGTCGCCGAACTGCCACCTACATTTTTCGAGTTATTCGGCCACGCTACTGGTTCTGTAGTATAAATGCACCGTCGGGATTATCTGAGGGTTTTTGTCCTTATTTGAGCGTATACATGCCCATTTGCGCACTTACGTCACCGAATCAAACACCATTAGAGGCATGAATGTTCCCGAGAGGGCATCTTTAGCCATTTAACGACCTCCGACAGGCCGAATAACTCGAAATTTGTTGGTGGCGAAAGCGTAATAGTCCTATACGCCAAAAGCCGGTATCCCCCATGTGACAAAGGGACAGTCCCTTTGTCACATTATTCGATGACAGTGTGAGAGTTCTGCTTGCGCATGGTGGCGAGCATGTGTTTGGGAACGGCGTGGACCATGCAGCTGCCGATGGTCGCGCTCGCGGCGGCTTTAGCTGCATCGCTAGCGTTTTTGGTCGCGTAGCTGTGGCGGAAACGCTTGAGCATGGCGATGTCGTTTCCGCCGTCGCCATAAACCGCAACCTCGTCCTCGGCAATGCCGTAGTAGCCCGCCAGCCAGGCCACACTCTCGCCCTTGTTGCATGCCACGTCCGTGATCTCGAACATCACCGGATCGAACGGCGCGTTGACCACGCGGTCCGAACGCTCGGCAAGATACGCCTTAAGGTCGCGCTCCAACTCGGGCGAGATCACGCGACAATTGATCTTGCATACATCGTGACGCAAGATATCGCCGATCGACTGATCGAAATACTGTTCCTCGTGGTACCCGCCACGCGCACGCATACCGCGCATCACGATGCGCTTGATAGGACTGTCCCTTTTAAAGCCCGCCTGGTGCATCTCGAACGAGCCGCTCGAGAACATGCCATCGGGCGTGGAGCAATCAAAGCAAATGTCCGGAAACTCCTTGAGCAGCTCCTCGGTAATCTGCGGATCGATAGTCCAGGTCTTGAGCACCTCTCCATGGCTGTCGCGCACGATGGAGCCGTTAGAGCAGCAGGCGTCAAGCGCCAGGCCCGTAAAACCATGCTCGCCAATCGGCAGCGTCGAGCGCCCGGTCGCGGGAACCACATGCAGACCAGCCTCGGTCAGCTCACGAATGGCACGGCGGATGGTCCCGTCTGCCTCGTGCAGGGCGTTCAGCAGCGTTCCGTCTAAGTCACTCGCGAACATCTTGATCATGAGCGTGCCTCTCCTTCGTCTGCACGATATTGTAGACGAGAACGGGCGTGCCCCAAGAGAGGCACGCCCGTCAGGCGAAAGATTGTCCTACACCGCGGCGGGGCCGTGCTCGCCGGTGCGGATGCGGATGACTTCTTCGACCGGCTCGACCCAGATCGTGCCATCTCCAACGGTGCCGTAATCTTGGAAACGGAGCGGCAACGGACGCGAAACCAACGGGAAATACGCAAGCAAGGGAGCCGTGAGCGCGCCCGTCCCAGCTAGCGCCGGAACAGCTCGCGGGCTCGGTCGCGGAGGTCGGTAGCTCGGATGACGCCCTCGTAGCGATTGATGCGCAGACGCGGGAAGGCGTTAAAGAAGCGCAGGTCACGACGGCTGAGCGACACACTCGGCACCGGACGGCTCATGCGCTTGCCGGCAAGGCGACGACTGAGCGACGGACGCGGCATGCTCGGCGCGACATCGGCAACGCGGCGGGCAGCGAGCGCCAGGCCGCGAGCACCATCCGAGATAAACGTCGGCATCGAAGCCTTCTCGCGCAGGGCATCGAGCGCGGCGTCACCCAGCTCGGCCAGCCACGCGTTAACGGCACGGCTACGGATGTGCGTCTGTGCCACCGAGTCAATCGTAGAATCGGGAATACGTTCGAGCATTGAGTCCGAGGCATCGGCAAGCGACTCATTGATGCGGTCGGCAAGGTCGGCCCGGACGCGCTCCAGCTGATCAGACAGACGCCGCCAGCTCGCCAACGAGCACACCGCGTCGACCATCATCGCGACCGCGACGATAAAGGCGGACAGCCGCACAATCAGCACCGGCAGATGGCCAAGCAGCCCCAGCAATGCCGGCTCCACTAAACGGCAAATGCACAGTGCACCCAGGCCAAACGCGCAGGCCCAGTACAGGCAGATGCGTCCGTGCAGGTTAAACGGCAGATGCGAGTAATCCCAAAACCGGGCACCCGTCGTTTTTTCCAACAGCACGCCCACGCTATATTCGATCACGCTGCATACGAGCGCGGCAGCGACAAACTGGCTCGAGGCGTCTGGGATTCCATGCAGCAGCAACCAGCACGCAATGCCGCCCGCACCGTAGATGGGACAACACGGCCCTAGCAAAAAGCCGCTGTTGGCAAAGCATCCGTGGTTGAGCATGGCGCAGACTGTCGACTCCCATACCCAGCCGCAAAAACCGTAGAAGGCAAACGAGAGTACCAGCGCCGAGAGCGGACAGGCGGCAAGCGTCGCGCCGTCAAATGCCATGCCGATCGCGGTTCCCACCGTCTACCCACTCCTCTTTTCGTTCGATTCTTTGCTCGAGCCGTCGCTCGGGCCCTCGTTCAAATCGTTCGCGCCGCCTTTGCGCGGCAGACGGCCGGCAATCGTCTCGCGCAGCGCGCACCATTTATCCGCCAGGCACACAATCCATGCCTCGCGACACGTCGGCGGCACCGGCACCAGCGGAAACATATGCCGTACGATAATATTCCGCTCGCGCGGCGTCAGCTCAAAATCTTCCTCCGCACGCGCCAAGGCAAAAAACGGGTGGCGAAAGCCATGCAGCCGATGGCTTGGGTCGGGATCGTGCCAGTCATAGAGAAAGTAATCGTGCAGCAGGGCCCCGCGCAGCAGCGATAAGCGGTCGACGGAGATACCGACGCGGCCCAGGCGCTCGGCAAAGGACAGACTTGCCCGCGCCACCGAGGTCACATGCGTATACACCGTCACATCGCCATGCTGGATAAACTCGCGCGTCAGGTCCAGACGGCCCGCCTGTGCCAGTTGACGGGCAGCATGGTCTACTTCGCACGCGATTTTCTCGGCACGAACGGTATCGGACATGCGGCCTCCTTCCGGCGGCGCTCGGCGGCAAGCCACAGCCTGCACGCAATGAATAAAATCATCATGGAACTTATCAGTATGGCATCGGACAAAACGTTTTGCCCCACCAGTTGGCGAATTACCGCGCCGCCGTCACATATCAAACGCCAAAATGTGCGAGACTGTCTTGTGCAATTGTGCCGGCCGAGGGAGTGCCGGCGCACGATTCGCATGGAGTAACCCACAACGATGCTGCTTACGCAAACGACAACGCCCGAGGACGTCAAGGCTCTCGATCGCGCCGAGCTTCCGCTGCTCTGCGGCGAGATCCGCCACGCCATCCTCGAAAGCTCCGCCGCCGTCGGCGGGCACGTTGCCCCCAACCTGGGCGTCGTTGAGCTTACGGTTGCGCTTCATCGCGTGTTTAACTCCCCCACCGACAAAATTGTCTTTGACGTGTCGCACCAGACCTATGCCCACAAGGCGCTGACTGGGCGCGCGTACACTTATATCGACCCGGCACGCTACGGCGAGGCCTCTGGCTTTGCCAATCCCGACGAGTCCGAACACGACCTGTTCGCCATGGGCCACACCTCCACATCGGTGAGCCTGGGCTGCGGCTTGGTGCACGCTCGTGACCTGGCGGGCGATGCGTACAACGTCATCACCATCATTGGCGACGGTTCGCTTTCGGGCGGTCTGGCGTTTGAGGGCTTTAACAATGCCGCCGAGCTCGACAGCAACCTGATCATCATCGTCAACGATAACGACCAGTCCATTGCCGAGAACCATGGCGGCCTGTATCGCAATCTGGCCGAGCTGCGCGCCAGCAACGGCACCTGTGAGCGCAACGTTTTCCGCGCGATGGGGCTCGACTACCGCTATCTGGACGCCGGTAACGATGTGTTGGCCCTAGTCGACGTGCTGCAGGAACTGCGCGATATCGATCATCCCATCGTGCTGCACGTCTCCACCGCGAAGGGCAAGGGCTTTGAGCCGGCCCAGAGCGACCCCGAGCGCTGGCATCATGTAGGTCCGTTTGACATGGCGACTGGGCGCAAGCTCTGCCCGGGCCATCCGAGCGAGCCTGCGCCGCGCACCTATGCCGACATTACGGGCGAGGCCCTGAGCGCTGCCATAGAGCGCGATCCGCAGGTTGTGGGCATCACGGCCGCAACGCCCTACATCATGGGCTTTACGCCCGAGCTTCGCGCCGCGGCAGGCAAGCAGTTTGTTGACGTGGGCATTGCCGAGGAGCACGCCGTGACCTTTGCCACCGCGCTTGCGCGCTCGGGCGCCAAGCCAGTCTTTGGTGTGTACGGCACGTTTTTGCAGCGCGCCTACGACGAGCTGTGGCACGACCTGTGCCTCAACGACGCCCCCGCAACCATCCTGGTATTTGGCGCGTCGATCTTTGGCACCACATCCGAGACGCATCTCTCGTTCTTTGATATTTCCATGCTGGGCGGTCTTCCCAACATGCACTACTTGGCGCCGGCCTGCATGGAGGAATATCTGTCCATGCTGAGCTGGTCGCTCGATCACCGCGAGCATCCTGTGGCGATTCGCGTGCCCGGCATTGGCCTGGTAAGCCGCCCCGACTTGGCGCCTGCCGAGGACGCCGATTACGGTGTCGCGCGCTACAACGTGGTGCGCCAGGGCCGCGACGTGGCCGTGCTCGCGCTCGGCGATTTCTTTGAGCTGGGCGAGCACGTGGCAAATCGCTTGGCTGCCGAGTACGGCATCGAGGCCACGCTCGTCAACCCTCGCTTTGCAACCAAGCTTGACCGCGAGTTCCTCGACAGCCTTGCCGCCGAGCATCGCGTTGTCGTCACCCTCGAGGACGGCATCTTGGACGGTGGCTGGGGCGAGCGTGTCGCGTGCTACTTGGCCTGCACGCCCGTGCGCACGCGCACTTTTGGCATCGCCAAGGGCTTCCCCGACCGCTACGACCCCAACGAGTTGCTCGCTCAGAACGGCATGACGGTCGAGAACATGGCCGCCGAGGCCGTAAGGCTACTCAACGAGTAAAAAACCTCCGCAAGGGAAGCACCCCTGCGGAAGTTTTTATTTTTGAGCTCAACTATCTCAATCTGTAACATCTAGGGCCCGAATCCCCGTCTAACTGTTACAGATCTAGATAAGACGTCTTAGTTCCAAACCTTTGTCTCGATCTGTAACAGATAGAGACCTTTTGGCCGTCTACCTATTACAGATCGAGACATTCGAATTCCCCTGAAGAGAAAATCTCAATCTGTAACAGTTACTCGGCAAAAATGGCTGCAGATGTTACAGATTGAGACAAAGCAGCGAGACAGGCCACCACATCTGCAAGAACCACCACAAAGGTGCCTGTCCCTTTTTGGTAGGAAGAATTACCCATAAGGTAAGTATGTTTCTGAGTTATTTCGTGTTGACCCATTTGAGCGCGATAGGGTATAACTCTACTCAACCGCTAGGGATTTTATTGAGAAAGGTGTTCTACCATGAGCAAGAACCTCTCCCAGCAGGTCGTTCTCGACCGCCGCGGCTTCGTTGCCGCCACCTTCGCAACCGTCGCCGGCCTTGGTCTTGCCGGCTGCTCCGACACCAGTGCCGAGGCCGACAAGGGTTCCGCCGGTTCCTCCAAGAGCTCCGAGGATACCGAGGTTTCCGCCACGCTCGACGCCAAGGCATTCGACAAGCTCGTCAACGACGGCCCCAAGGCCGATGATGACGCCATCGCCGCCAGCACCTGGGCTACGGCCGTCAAGGCTGCCGGCGTCTTTACGATCGGTGGCGTCCAGACCTCCACGCTCTTCTCCCTCCTCAACGAGAAGGACGGTCAGACCCGCGGCTTCGACGCCGGTATCGCACAGCTCCTGTCCAACTACATTCTGGGCGAGAACAAGGTCGAGATCACCCAGGTGACCTCGGACACGCGCGAGTCCGTCCTGCAGAACGGCCAGGTCGACGCTGTCTTTGCCACCTACACCATCACTGACGAGCGCAAGAAGCTCGTCTCCTTCGCCGGTCCCTACTACTACACCCAGCAGGCCATCCTGGTGCTCGCCGACAACGACGACATCAAGAGCGTCGACGACCTGGCCGACAAGAACGTCGCCGTCCAGTCCGGCTCCAACGGCCCCGCCATCCTGGAGGAGTTCGCCCCCAAGGCCAGCCAACAGGAGTTCAAGACCGACGAGGAGGCCCGCCAGGCACTTCAGCAGGGCCGCGTTGACGCCTACGTCATCGACAACAACATGCAGCAGAGCGCCCTGGTCCGCGAGCCCGGCAAGTACAAGATTGCCGGCAAGCCCTTCGGCAGCAAGGAGCCCTACGGCATCGGCCTGCCGCTCGATTCCGACGGTGTCGCCTTTGTCAACGACTTCCTTAAGAAGATCGAGGATGACGGCACCTGGACCGAGCTGTGGCAGATCTGCATTGGCGACCGTACGGGCGACACCAATGTTCCCGAGCTGCCCGAGATCGGCGCCTAGGCAGCGAGCCTAGTAACGGCCGCTACGAAACCATACGGAAACGCACGATGTGCTTTATTGCGCTAAACTGTTTCCTCACTGAGTTGTCGGGGCTTCCGTACACACGGGAGCCCCTTTCCTTACCGGCGGGAGGTCCGCATGAGTCTCTCCGAGCTCTGGTCGCTCTATGGCCAGAACTATATCGACGCGCTGCTAGCAACCTGGGGCATGACGCTTGAGTCGTTTGCCATCGCCATGGTGCTGGCCGTCGCCGTCACCGTGATGCGCGTGTCGCCGCTCAAGCCGCTGCGCGTCTTTGGCGACCTGTATGTCCAGGTCTTCCGTAACATCCCCGGCATCGCGCTGCTCATTATCGTCGTCTACGCGCTGCCGCCGCTCAAGGTCGTCCTGCCCTACCGCACCTGCGTCATCGTCGCCACAGTGCTCTTGGGTTCTGCCTTTGGCTCCGAGAACTTTATGAGCGGCATCAACACCGTCGGTGTCGGCCAGGTGGAAGCCGCCCGCTCGCTGGGCATGAGCTTCAGCCGTATCCTCGCCAAGATCGTGATTCCGCAGGCGCTGCGCTCGAGCGTGCTGCCCATGACCAACCTCTTTATCGCCGTCATGCTCACCACCGCGCTCGGCAGTCAGGTGCCGCTTAAACCGCAGGAGCTCACCGGCGTGGTGAGCTACATCAACACGCGCTCGCTCGGCGGCGTCGCCGCGTTCTTCATCTCGGCGCTCGGCTACCTGGGCACGGCCTTTGTGGTGAGCCACATTGGCAACTATATCGATAAGAAGGTGAGGATCCTCCGATGAGCAAGCACTCCACCTCTGCGCTCACCATGCGCGATGCGCTCTACGAGGCTCCCGGCCCCAAGATGCGCGCCAAGATTCGCGTCGGCACCGCCATCTCACTTGTTGCCGTGGCCGCGCTCATCGCTCTGGTACTGCAGCGCTTTTACGTGACCGGCCAGCTTTCGGTCCATTACTGGTACTTCTTTACGCACCTCACCACCTGGAAGTTCCTGCTTGCCGGTTTTGAGGGCACCGTTAAAGTCGCACTCACCGCCGGCGTCATTGCGCTGGTACTGGGCTTAGCCCTTATGCTCGGCCGCACCAGCGACATTAAGCCGCTGCAGCTGGTCTGCCGCGTGCTCACCGATTTCTTCCGTGGCGTGCCGAGCCTTCTGTTCATCTACTTCTTCTTTTTGGTGCTGCCCCAGTACAAGATCGCACTGCCGTCGTTTTGGATGCTCACGCTTCCCGTCGCGCTCGCTGCGGCCGGCGTACTGGCCGAGATCTTCCGTGCCGGCGTCAATGCCGTGCCGCGCGGCCAGGTCGAGGCCGCCCAGGCGCTCGGTCTCTCCAAGGCTAAAATCACCTTTAAAATCGTGCTGCCGCAGGCCATTCGGTTTATCATTCCGTCGTTGATTTCGCAGCTTGTGGTCGTCGTCAAAGACACCACCGTCGCCTACGTGGTGAGCTACCCCGACCTTATGCAAAACGCCCGCGTGCTCATTACCAACTACGACGCCCTCGTGTCGGTCTACCTAGTGATCGCGGTCATTTATATCCTCATCAACGTCGCAATCAACAAGGCCGCTGTCTACGTTTCGCGCAAGACCGGCGCGACCATCATTCGCTAACGATTTACCATTTCGAGTCATAAGGAGCCGAGCACCATGGCACAGAGCACTTCTTCTACCGGTAATCAGCCGCTGATCGAGCTCAAGCACGTCGATAAGCACTATGGCGATCTGCACGTCCTCAACGACATCAATCTCTCGGTCGACCGCGGCGAAGTCGTCGTCGTGATCGGCCCCTCGGGCTCGGGCAAGTCGACCATGTGCCGAACCATCAACCGCCTGGAAACCATCGACTCGGGCGAGATCCTCATCGAGGGCGAGCCTCTGCCGCAGGAAGGCAAGGATCTTGCCCGCATGCGCGCCGAGCTGGGCATGGTGTTTCAGCAGTTCAACCTGTTCGCGCATATGACGGTGCTGCAGAACGTCATGCTGGGGCCGGTCGACGTGCTGGGCGTGTCCAAGGAGGAAGCTCGTGAGCGCGCCATGGACCTGCTGAGCCGCGTGGGCGTTGCCGAACAGGCCGACAAGGTGCCCGCTCAGCTCTCGGGCGGCCAGCAGCAGCGCGTGGCCATTGCCCGCTCGCTCGCCATGCAGCCCAAGGCCATGCTCTTCGACGAGCCCACGAGTGCCCTTGACCCCGAGATGATCAACGAGGTGCTCGAGGTCATGGTCCGCCTGGCCCAGCAGGGCATGACGATGATCGTCATTACGCACGAGATGAACTTCGCCAGCCGCGTTGCCGACCGCGTCGTGTTTATGGCCGACGGCCAGATCGTGGAAACCGGCACGCCCGACGAGTTCTTCGACCACCCCAAGACCCAGCGCGCCCAGGACTTCCTCAACTCCATCAAGGGCCACTAACCAGACCGCCCACCCGCCAGCCATGCCCATCCAAACTCGAAAGTTACACCTATGATCGGAACCCACACCTCATCGTCCTACACTCCGCACGTCGACGTCGACCCCGCTGACCGCCCGCTTATCCTGGTAGCACCACGCTGGGAAGAAGCGAAGCCCTATTTGAGCGAGACGCTCTCCCCCAACGAGGAGATTGCGAGCGTATTTGTCGACGCCATTCTTGCCGCCGGCGGTCTGCCGCTGCAGATGTCCATTACCGAAGACGTCGACGTTATCCGTCATTACGTGGAAATCGCCGACGGCATCGCCATTCCCGGCGGCCCCGATGTCAATCCCAAACGTTGGGGCGATGATCGACCCTACGACCCCACCCTCTGCTGCGAGATCCGCGATAGTTTTGAGTTTAAGCTGGTCAGCGAGGTGCTCCGTGCCAAAAAGCCGCTCTTTACCACCTGCCGCGGCACGCAACTGCTCAACGTCGCCACCGGCGGCACCCTGTGCATGGACGTGCCGAGCCTGGGCGCGCGCGAGGGCCGCACGCAGTGGCGCCATACCCACGTGCTCAACGACCCTGTGCATCCTGTCGAGGTCGTGCCGGGCTCGCTGCTGGAGCGCGCGGTTGGCGGGCACAGGCTGATCCAGACCAACTCCGCACATCACTGCTGCGTCGATCGTCTGGGTAAGAGCACGCGCTTGGTCGCCAAGGCAACCGACGGCGTTCCCGAGTGCATCGAAGTCGAAGGCCAGCCGTTCTGTCTGGGTGTGCAATGGCATCCCGAGTACACCTGGCAGACGCTCGAGACCGACTTTAACCTGTGGAAGTCGTTTGTCGAGGCGGCGGCCAAGGTAAAGCAGACCCGCTAGTTCGCGAACCGCATAACAGATAAGGGCGCCCCGCCGGCCACATGGTCCGACGGGGCGCCCTTTTGCCTATACGCGACAGGCGCGCAGCCCAAGGCTCGCAAGCTCTTATTCGGCCGTCTCGCGCAGGGCCGACATCGTAGCCGCATATTGCTGCTGCAGCGCATGCATCCCCTCGCGAGCGCCGTCAACGGCATCGGCGCCGCGCAGCGCCTCGGTCACCACGACCGCCGGCTCGTACAGATTATCGAATCCCAGGTTCTGGCTCACGCCCTTGAGCGTGTGCGCTGCCATAAACGCACCTTCGGCGTCTCCCGCCGCCATGGCGGCCTCCAGCTTGTCCATGCTCTCGTCATCCAAAAACTTGAGGGCAAAGCGGGCGAGCATTTCCTCGCCCATCAGCCGAGCGCACGCGTCATCATAATTGGCGCCGATCTTCTCATACGCCTCACGCATGGAAATCATGGATTAAAAACTCCTTTGGTCAAACTAAATCGTGGGAAACGCGACAACGTCGGCGGGGCGTGCCAACGTCTCGGCAATTTGGTCTTGCACCTCAAGCAGACAATCGAGCAGCAGCGGGTTAAAGGTGCCGCACTTACCGTCCAGGATCATCTGAATTGCCTCCTTGTGCGGGATAGCGTCCTTGTACACGCGCACGCTCGTCAGAGCATCGTACACGTCGGCCACCGAAACCACCTGTGCGGCAATGGGAATTTCGTCGCCCTTAAGGCCATCGGGATAACCCTTGCCGTCCCAGCGCTCGTGATGCCAACGCGCAATCTGGTACGCATATTCCATAAGCGCATTGCCGGCGTGATGGCTACCCAGCTCAAGCAGCATGTCGGCGCCGATCGTGGTATGCGTCTTCATAATCTCGAACTCCTCGGACGTAAGGCGCCCGGGTTTGTTGAGAATCGCATCGTCAATCGACATCTTGCCGATATCGTGCAGCGCCGAAGCCAGGGCAATCGTGGAGCGCTCCTCATTGTCAAGGGAAATGGTGTCGCTACGCTGGACCAGACAGCCAAGCAGCAGCTCGGTCAGCTTTTCGATGTTCGTAACGTGCCTGCCGCTCTCGCCGTTGCGAAGCTCCATGACGCCAGCCATGATGTCGATGAGCATGCGACTGTTCTTGACACGCTCGTTGTACTGCTGGGACAGCAGGCTCGTCAGACGGCGCTGTTTGGCGTATAGGCGGATGGTGTTGCTTACACGGCGGCGCACGACACGGGAGTCAAACGGGCGGTTGATATAGTCCGAGGCGCCCAGCTCGTACGCGCGCAGAACCATATCATCGGAATCTTCGCTCGAAATCATGATGACAGGCAGATTGTCACTAACCGATCGGCGCGACAGACCGGCCAGCACCTCAAAGCCGCTTATGCCCGGCATGACAATATCCAGCAGCACGAGCGACAACTCATCACCATAGCGGTCGACCATGTCGAGCGCCGTACGACCGTTGTCGGCCTCGAGGATGCAATACTCGTCCTTGAGCATCTCGCTGAGAATGACTCGGTTCATCTCGGAGTCATCGACAATAAGTACCAAAGGCTTTTCGCTTTGGAAGGCCTCGATGGAATCGGCATCGGTCACGACCGTACCGGCTTTTGCCTTAGCGCGGCTCAGTAACTGGACAGCGCGGCCAACGCCCTCATCGACCGTCTCGCCATGAATGCGAACGCCACCAACACATGCCGTCAAGCTCACGTACTCATGGCCCGGAATAATCGTGGAATGAACGGCATCGGACACCTGATGCAGGCGACGGGTGAAGTCATCGGAGGGAATATTGGGCATGACAACCACAAACTTGTCGCAGCCATAGCGCACAAGCTCGTCAGTCGAACGAATTCCGCTGCGTATGGCTGTCGCCACAGCACCGAGCGCAAGGTCGCCGGCATGACGGCCACACGTATCGTTGAAGGCCCTAAAATCATCAACGTCGATCATCGCAACGCCGGCATTCATGCGGGCGCTACGGAGCTTTTCCTCGTAATATCGGCGATTGTGCACGCTCGTCAGCACGTCGGTGTAGACAAGGTCCTCTTTTGCAGCCTCTTGCCCATCGATCGGACGCACCATCAGCAAGACGTGAGGCTCGCCCTCGACCTTCAGAGGGCGTAGACGGGCGCGGTACTCAGTGCCATCATTGAGCAGTTGCTCCGACACCTCATCGGAGTCTGCCAAAGCCTCAAGACTCGACTGACGCAGACAAGGGCAGCGATCGCCGGCGAGCAAGCAGTTAGGCTCGCTCTTAATCTGATCGGCCGACAGCAAACGCACCACGGGGTAGTTCTTCGCGACACGGGCGACCTCAGCGGCAGCCTCCTCGTCGGTTAGATTGACCTCGTGATTATTGAGCATATGGGGCCCTTTCGATAGTTTCGCATGGTAGCGGTGGGTTCCAAATGCTACAAGGGTAACACCTTGTCGATGCAGGTAAGTACGTGAATGCTGTTACATTTTTATGAGTTGGCAGGCGGCGCGATTGAAGTCGCAGACGTGAGGTTTTGAGCACATTTGTTAACACGGCCGAAACGTTTGCGGGTGAAGCCTGCTTTGGCCATTGCGGGTGTTAGAGCCCCAGGATGCCACGGACAGCCCGGGCAGCCGCTGCCGGGCGATCGCGCAGACCGTTATGCGCGCCCGGGATCGTCACGAGAGGGCAATCGAGATATTCGGCAGCCGCTCGCGTGCCAGCCTCGCGGGGCGTGCCAATCGAGAGCTCGCCCAGGAGCACGGCGGCCACCGTTTTTGACGCGCGAACGCTATCCCAATCGGGAACGCAGGTCATAGTAATCCCGTATTCATTGGCCATGAAGCAACGACCATTGCGCAGGGCATGTTTGGCTTCCGCTTCGGTCGTTCCAGGAGCCTCGGGGTCCAAGTCGCCGAGGGCTCCCAAGAAAAGCCGGAGCGCCCTTGAAACCTTTCCAGCCGCAATCATATCGAGCAAAACCGGGGCTGCGCCCATGCCGACGCCTTCGGCCGACACAGCCGGCTCATGCAGAATCGCACGGGCGACGAGATGGGGTTCGGTACGAAGAAGCTCCAGCGCCACCAACGTACCGGCGCTGTGCGCAAGCACATTTGTCGGAGCGCCAACGTGTTCGATCACGGCTTGCAGATCGGCGGCCTGAGCGGCAAGATCATAGCTGCCGTCTGCCGCATCGCTGCTGCCACCACAGCCGCGGCGGTCGTAGGCAATTACGCGGTAGTTGCGACTGAGCTCACAAGCGATGCCGTCGAAAAATGTGCCGTCGACACAAGCGCCGTGCACGCACACCAAGGCAGGAGCATCAGGCGACACATCCGGGTCGGCATATTCGCGACAGGCAATCGTGGTGCCCGCATTCTCGACCGTAAAATCCATGTTGTGCCCCCATCATCAATGCTCATCCAGTTGCACGTCAGCACGGTTGGATGGACCCGCATTGCTTTACACCTTGTTAACAGATTAACTTTACCCGACCCGAGGCTTTTCATGGCACGGCATCATGAGCGACGTGAAAAAACGAAACTTGTAAAGCAAGAGCCCACACCTTGCTTTGGAGCCGATGCTATGCTTAGGCACAATTGTCTTGAGGAGCATATGCCTGTGTCTACGTTTTTGAATGCCAGCCCCATCTTTGGGCCCGTTCGCAGCCGTCGCCTTGGTCTCTCGCTCGGCGTCAACATGATGCCGGCCAGCGGCAAAATCTGCACGTTCGACTGCATTTACTGCGAAAACGGCCTCAACGCCGAGCGCCCCTGCCGCGAGCCGTATAACACGGCTGCCGTGGTGCTCGATGCACTCGAGGCAAAGCTGCGCGAGATGGCAGCCGAGGGCGAGCTCCCCGATGTGATCACCTTCGCAGGCAACGGCGAGCCCACCGCCGCACCGGAGTTTCCGCAGGCCATTGCCGGCGCCGTCGCGCTGCGCGACGAGCTTGCCCCAAACTCCAAGATCGCCGTGCTCTCCAACGGCACGCGCGCCGACCGCCCCGAGGTGCACGACGCGCTCATGATGGTCGACGACAACATTCTTAAGCTCGATACCGTCGACCCGGCGTTTATCCAGCTGCTCGACCAGCCCGTTGGCCCCTACGACGTCAAGCACCAGATTGAGACGTTCGCAAGCTTTAACGGTCACGTTATTATCCAGACGATGTTTTTGAGCGGTGAGTACCGGGGCAAGCCCATCGACAACACCGGCGAGGAGTACGTTGCCCCCTGGCTCGCGGCGCTTGAGCGCATTCGCCCGCAGGAGGCGACCATCTACACGGTGGCGCGCGAAACACCGATCGCCGGCCTTGCCAAAGCAGTGCCCGAGGTACTCGACGCCATTGCCGCGCGCGTGCGCGCCCTCGGTATTCCCTGCCAGGTGAGCTACTAGCAAAACCACGCAGCGGCTAGTGCCCGCCATCCCGCCCCATCAGTTGCGGTGATATAGTTCCTATTTGTGCTGTTAAACCGCTTAAATCGGAACTATATCACCGCAACTTTTATGGCCGCGTGCGTGGGCTATACTAGCTGCGAATGAAAGGAAGTTAGCCATGTATGACAAAGGACCCGTGCCCGGCCGCAACGACGCTTGCTGGTGCGGCAGCGGCAAGAAATACAAGAAATGCCATAGCGCCTTTGATGAGCGCCTCGAGCGCTTGTGGGAAGAAGGCTGGGAGGTTCTGCCTCGCACGCTCTACAAGACTCCCGCCGATATCGAGGGCATCAAGCGCTCGGCAGCCATCAACGTGGGCGTGCTCGATTATGTGGGCGAGCATATCGCCGCAGGCATGACCACCAACCAGATCGACCAGATGATCTACGACTACACCGTCGAGCACGGTGGCACGCCGGCCGACCTCAACTACGAGGGCTACCCCAAGAGCGTGTGCACCTCGATCAATGATGTGGTCTGCCACGGTATCCCCTGCGATACGGACGTGCTGCACGAGGGCGACATCATCAACGTGGACTGCTCCACGATCTTGGACGGCTACTTTAGCGATTCGAGCCGCATGTTCTGCATCGGCAAGGTCTCTGCCGAGCGCCAGCGTCTGGTCGACGTCACTCGCGCCAGCGTGGAAGCGGGTCTAGCCGCCGTCAAGCCATGGCTACCGCTGTCCGTGATGGCCGAGGCCGTGCAAAAGACGGTCGAGGACGCCGGTTTTAGCGTGGTGCGCGAGTACGGCGGACACGGCATTGGCAAGGAGTTCCACGAGGACCCGTTTGTAGGCTTTACCACCGAGGCGCCCGATGTGGACACCATCATGGCTCCGGGCATGGTCTTTACCATCGAGCCCATGGTCAATGCCGGAGCGCCCGACATCAAGATTAGCAAGGGTGACGGTTGGTGCGTGCGCACCAAGGACGGCAGCGATTCGGCCCAGTGCGAGGTACAGCTCGTAGTGACCGAGGACGGCTACGAGCTGCTGAGCTGGTAGCCGCACGGACGCCGGGCGCTCATGGACTTATAAACCGTCCATGAGCGCCCGGCGCTTTATTTAAGCGTTTTGCCTGATAAAACCTGCCAAAATAAACCTGTCCCTTTTTGGCAGGTCAAGCGGAGAGGACTGCTTGTGAACATCCTGGTTTTGTTGCCCGTCAACGACCGCCATCGCGCAATTCTTGAGTCGAGCGCTCCGGGCGAGAACTTTATCTATACGAGCGCCGACGCCATCACGCATGAACAAGTCGCCAACGCCGACGTGATCTTGGGCAACATAGACCCTGCCCTGCTTACCGCATGCGAGCACCTCCAGCTACTGCAGCTGCAGACCGCGGGCTATGACGACTACCTTGCTGCCGGCACCGTGCCGGCTGACGCCAAGCTGTCTTGCTCGGTGGGCGCCTACGGCCAGGCCGTGAGCGAGCACATGTTTGCCATGGTGCTGTCAATGATGAAGCGCCTGCCCGGCTACCAGGACCTGCAGCGCGAACATCGCTGGGAGGACTTGGGCCCGGTCACCTCGCTCAAAAATGCCAACGTGCTGGTGCTGGGCGCGGGCGATATCGGCGGCCACTTTGCCACGCTCTGCCGCAGCATGGGTGCGCACGTCCGCGGCATCAAGCGCCATCCGCTCGTCTATCCCATTGTGTTTGAGGACATGGACGGCATGGATGCCCTGTCCGAGCGCCTAGCCGAGGCCGACATCGTCGCATCCTTTATGCCCAGCACACCCGAGACCCGCGGCCTGGCGAACGCCGAGTTCTTCGCCGCGATGAAACCGGGCACCTTCTTTGCCAACGGCGGCCGCGGCGATCTTGTGGTCGCCGACGACTTGGTTGCCGCCCTGGAGTCGGGACATCTCGCCGGCGCCGCGGTCGACGTCACCGACCCCGAGCCGCTGCCTGAGACAAGCCCACTGTGGGATGCACCCAACATGCTCATCACGCCGCACGTCTCCGGTTGGTTCCACCTAGAGGCCACGCTCAATAACGTGGTCGACATCGCCGCGGAGAATCTGCGTCACCTGCAGGCCGGTGAAACCCTGCGCTGCTGGATCGAGCACTAAGTATTACGCCGTTCTAACGAACGGCGTAATGAGCCGACGCTGCAAGCCCGTCTGGACGGCAATCTGCCTTTCAACTTCGGCGGCATGACCAGAAGGTCAATGCCGCCTTGTTTCAAGGCACCTTGCTCGCCCAGACGGGCTCTCGCTGACTTTTGTTCGACCTGTAGGGACTGGCTGGCGCGGCCCTGCCTGGGGGCATTCGCTGACTTTTGTTCAACCTGCGGGGTCTTCAAATTGCTAGAGCGTTGCTAAGTAATTCTTTGCGTCTTCTACACTCATTGCTGCGACGGGCGCATGCGAACAGAGCTTGACATCGTTGGTGACCAGGAGATCTGCTTGAGCACGTATTGCTGCCGCAATGATTAAATCGCCTTCGTAATCGCTATGGAGTTCACGCTGCCTGCTCGCCATCCATATATCGCTCAGGTCACAGGGCACTGGCGTGGCAAGCTGCGACAGCACGCTAAGACAATCCCATGCAAGCGAAGTCGCCGCCGCAGCGGCATACGGGGAAAGCGAACCGTGCTCTCGCCGATACCATGCCTTATGTTCGCTTGAAATCAAATAGAACAGGTCTTTGGACGATGTCGCCGCATACAGCAAATCTACCTGCGCCGTGCACGCATCGCGTAAAAACTCAATCGCCACCGAACGACCACGTCGTGAGGGAATGAAGTAATCGAGCCATACGTTGGTGTCGACCAAGATGCGCTTTGGAGTCTCACTCATAGAGCCAGCTCATCTCCTCGCCATAGCGATCCGCATAGGCATTCCGTTTGAGCTCTTCGTCGTCCGATGGCTGAGCCTTGACCATATCGATTCCCGACTCACAGCAAGCGGCAGCGAACAGCTTCGACCCCTGATCCATGAGCTCGAGCTTACGTTTGGCGGCCTTTTCGCGCTCGCGCTGTTCCGCCCGGGCACAACTGGGCAGCAGGATATCCTCGAGCGCACCGGGGCGATCGGCCAGCGACGCTGCAAGCTGCCAGAGCGCTCGCACCGCTTGGCTCGGCGTCATACCGGCCTTGGAGAGAGCGGCGTCCCCACTCCTTTTAAGATCGGCATCGAGACGTACGTTGATCTGAGCGGCTGTTGTGGTCATAACCCCTCCTTAATACTTCAAAACTATCATAAAACTCTATGGTAGATACGTAAAGCATGTATAGCATTTATAAGCATTAGCCGTACTCTGTACACAAAAAGCCGCCGAGGCACACTGCACCTCGGCGGCTACGCATCACCAATCCAGTTCGGTTTCACCCTTTGCATTCGCCCAGATAAAACCTGCCAAAATAAACATCCCTTTTTGGCAGGTTTTAGAGCTCCACACTTTCGGCGCCGTTGATGGTTAGGTTGCGCTCGTAGAAGGCGGTGAGGGCGCGGATAGCGTACATCACGTCGCGCACGCCGCCGGTCTCGTAGCTCGAGTGCATGGCAAGCTGCGGCAGGCCCACGTCCACGGCATGCATGCTCGCCTGCATATTGGACAGATTGCCCAGGGTAGAACCGCCGGCCATATCGCTCTTGTTGGCAAAGGCCTGCGTGGGCACGTCGGCGTCATCGCAAATGGCCTGGAACACCGCGCGGCTAAAGGCGTCGGTGCAGTAGTGCTGGTTGGCGGCCTCCTTGATGACGATGCCGCCGTTGAGTACCACCTGATTGCGGGCATCGCACTTCTCGGCATGGTTGGGGTGCACGGCATGTGCATTGTCGCAGCTTACAAGCATCGAGGCGGCAAGTGCGCGGTGGTACGACTCGTCGTCAAAGCCCAACGATCCGTTGATGCGGCGCAGCGCGTCGGCCAAGAACGTCGACATGGCGCCCTGCTTGGTCTCGGAGCCAACCTCCTCATTATCAAAGCAGCAGAAGACCGAAACGTCGTGCGCGTTCTCGGCACCCAAAAATGCCTGCAGTGAGGTGTAGGCGCAGGCCAGGTCGTCGAGCTTGGGCGTCGAGATGAACTCGTCGGCCCAGCCCCAAATGCGCGCATCCTGACGATTGACCAGGAACAGATCGCGGCCCAGGATCTGCTCGGGCTCAACGTCCAGTTCGTCAGCGATCAGGGCGTCAAAATCTCCCTGCTTAAGGTCACCGGCGCTGATGAGCGGGCACAGATCAATGGCTCGGTTGGGAGCAAAGTCCTCGTTAACGCCGCGGTTCATGTGGATGGCAAGGCTCGGGATAATAGCGACCTCGCGCTCGGTGGCAAGCAGGCGGCTCTCAATACGGTCGCCCTCGCGCACCAGCACGCGTCCGGCCAGCGCGAGCGGACGATCAAACCAGGTGTAGTCGATCATGCCGCCGTAAGCCTCGGTGTTCAGGCGCAGCGTTTCGCCCGCGCCGTCAAGCTCGGGCACGGCCTTGACCTTAAACGTCGGCGAATCGCTGTGCGACGCCGTGAGCTGAAAATGATAGTCGCCGGCAACGCCGTCCTCGCCCCACGTAGCAGCCAGGTCCTCGCCCACCTTAAAGGCAACAACGCTCGAGGTATTGCGCTGCGTGTAATAACGCCCGCCCGGCTCGATATCCCACGCCGCGTTCTCGGGCAGGTAGGTAAAGCCTGCCTCGTCGAGCTCGGCCATAATGGTCGCCGCCGTATGGAACATGCTGGGGCACGCCTCGATAAAGTCGATAAGGTCGTTAGCGGCCTCGATATCATCGGCCGTCACATGCGCGCGCTCGGGCGTTTCCTGATCCGTCATGCTCTCCCCTTTCACTGGGTTGATGGTTCCCTCCAGCATACCCCGCCGCGCCAGTGCCGTGCCTTTCATTCCATGTTTAATCCCGCGCCGCTCGCCAAGTTGAGCCATCATGCCCGCACTCCTTTTGCGACAATTACGCTAACAGGACGAAAGGAGCCGTCATGAAGCCACGTAACATTGCCATCGCCTGCGGTGTCGCGGGAGTCGCCGTCGGCCTTGCCGCTGCCACCGGCATCGTTTATCACAAACAAATCAAGTCCGCCGCGTCACTCAAACGCTTGACCGGCTACGCGGATGGCTATGACCTGTACGCAATCGACATCGCCTACGACTACGATCTTGATCGCATCATCGCCGCTGGTGTGCGCGACGACCAGGCCTACATCGATGCCGTGGTGGCGCAGGTGCTGCCCGGTGTGCCGGCACATGTCCAGGCGCCCCAGTTTGCCTGCAGCGCTTTTGTCGCCGTAGATGCCGAAGGCCGCGTGCGCACCGGTCGCAATTACGACTTTAAGGACGACACCTCGGCGCTGCTGGTGCGTAATCACCCGCGCGGCGGCTATGCCTCCATCGGCGTTGCGGCCCTTAACAACCTGGGCGATAACACTCCGCTTGACTCCGTCGGCGGACGCGCTGCGGCGTTGATGGGCCCGTTTGCCCAGCTCGACGGTGTTAACGAATGTGGCGTGTCCATTGCCGTGCTCACCCTGGATTCCAAACCCTGTGACCAGGACACGCAACGCCCCGTCATCAATACCTCGCTCGCCATCCGTCTGGTGCTCGACCGTGCCGCCACCACGCAAGAGGCCGTCAACCTGCTTTCTGCCTACGACATGCACGCCATGGCCGGACGCGACTACCACTTCTTTATCAACGACGCCGCCGGTGACGCGCGGGTGGTGGAGTGGGATCCGCGCGATCCCAACCGTGCATGCAAGGCGACGCCCGTACGCCAGGTCACGAACTTCTACGCCTGCTATGGTGACGAGGTGCTCCCCAACCAAAAGAATGGCGAGCTGGGCCATGGCAAGGAACGCGCCGTCGCAATCGCCGGTGTCCTTGACGCCCGTGCCGGCGCCCAAGACGAGGCAGTCGCTTGGAAGGCCCTACGCGCTGCGGCGCAAGAGCCCAATCCGGAAGACATCACCAGCAACACGCAGTGGTCGGTCGTCTTTGACAACACCGAGCCCGCTGCCGCCGTCACGCTGCGCCGCCACTGGGGCGACGTCGACGCCTTCACGCCGTAAGGAGCCAGGCCCGTCGACCTTACGCTCGCCTGACGTTGCTTACATTTCTATACGCTTGAGCTAACACGTTTTACCCCTGTATCAACAGTGTGCGGGGGTAAACTTATGCGCATGTTATAACTTGCCCGGAAGGATTCATCATGCTCAGGATCGGTCTTCTTACCAGTGGCGGCGACTGCCAAGCGCTCAACGCCACCATGCGCGGCATCGTCAAAACGCTTATAACCAATAGCGAAGAGCCTATCGAGATCTATGGTTTTGAGGACGGCTACCAGGGCCTTATCTACAGCAGGTTCCGTGTCATGACGCCCGCCGATTTTAGCGGCATCCTCACCCGCGGCGGCACCATCCTGGGCACGAGTCGCACACCGTTCAAGCGTCTGGATACCCCCGAGACCGATGGTGTCGAGAAGGTGCCGGCGATGGTCCACACCTATCATAAGCTGCAGCTCGACTGCCTGTTTATGCTGGGCGGTAACGGCTCCACCAAGACCGCCAACCGCCTGCGCGAAGAGGGCCTCAACGTTATCGCCCTGCCCAAGACCATCGATAACGACACCTGGGGCACCGAGCTGACGTTTGGCTTTACGAGCGCCATCGACGTCGCCACCAAGTGCATCGACGACATCCACACCACTGCCTCGAGTCACGGCCGCGTGTTTGTCATCGAGATCATGGGCCACAAGGTCGGTTGGATTCCGCTGTATGCCGGCGTCGCGGGCGGCGCGGACGTCATCCTGATTCCCGAGATCCCCTACGACATGGATAACGTCATCAAGACCATCGAGCATCGCATGGAGACCGGCAGCCGCTTTACCATCGTAGCCGTCGCCGAGGGCGCCATCTCCAAGGAGGACGCGGCACTGTCCAAGAAGGAGTACAAGAAGAAGCTCGCCGAGCGTACGAGCCCGTCGATTGTCTACGACATCGCCAAGGAGATCGAGGCCAAGACCGGTCGCGAGACCCGCGTCGCCATCCCCGGTCACACGCAGCGCGGCGGCCAGCCCGACGCTCAGGACCGCATCTTTGCGACCCAGTGCGGCGTCGAGGCCGCGCTTGGCTGCCTGCGCGGCGAGTTTGGCTACATGATTGCCCTGCGCGACGGCAAGATGTGCCACATGCCGCTCGAGGAGGTCGCCGGCAAGCTCAAGTATGTCGACCCCCAGAGCGACCTGGTGCGCGAGGCCAAGGCGTTGGGCATCAGCTTCGGCGACGAATAGCCTCGGCTGGAACCGCCCCCATCGGAGCCCCAGGGCTTACCTCCCAAATCGTCCTCGGACATGTCAGGACCCCGCCGTGCGCTTCGCGCGGCGGGGTCCTTCCGTCCTGACGCTCCTATTTGGCAAGGTGTTTTTTAGAATCCATTTTGCGCTCGGCCTCGA